>NZ_AQPF01000040.1:0-37568 GCF_009846745.1 Alcanivorax xiamenensis
CCGTTGGCAATCCGCTTGCAAGCAAGCTTCCACGGCGGCTTCGTGATCTGGTTTGGGAGACGGCGCTTGGAAAGCGTGACCACCATCACAAAAACAGATCGGAGAATGTCACTTGTGTGGCGAAGAATATCCTCTTGAAGTCTGCTGAAAATATGAAAATGTTTTGTTGCCGTACCGAAAAGCTTCCTCATTCCATGCCGAAGAGCTGGCGTTATCGCTTTGATACGATTCGCTTTCCTTACTGTCATCGAGCTGTCTTCAACGGATGGGATCATGGCGTTTTGCGATCCGTTATAACCGCTTCATAAAAGTCTGTTCGTTGGGGTTAGTTGGTTGACAAACTTGATGGTATAAAAGAAAAAGACGGGCTGAGAGATTCCTATTACGGATATGGGAATGACGTTATCAACAGGGAGCGTTTCATCTGTGATCTTTCCGCGCATTTCTTCCGATTGCCTCCTTTCCCAATATCGTAGAGCGGCGTTATGAGCATGCTTGTGCAAGCTTTTCGTTCCTTGATCAACGAGCAGCACAATCGCCTGCTGCGACTGAAGTTTCCCCATGACGACGGACCGGATGCGGTACTGCTGCCGGAGCAGTTGGATGCGGTGGAAGGCTTGTGCCGGGATTTCAGTTATACGGTCACGTTGATATCCGACGATGCCCATTTGCATGCCAAAAATTTCACTGGCCGCATGGTGACGCTGGAACTGGTGCGCAAGGATGGCTCTCTTCGCTATTTTAATGGTTATGTTTTCGAGTTTTCCCGGCGCGGTACCGATGGCGGCTACGCCACCTATGAAATACAGCTGGGGCCGTGGCTCAGTTTCCTGAAGTTGCGTAAGGATAATTACCTGTTCCAGAACCAGACCGTGGCGGATCAGACCGCGGAGGTCTTCGCGGATTACCCGTTGCGGGACTATCGTACTCATTTTATCAAACCGGAAGACGATGCCGCGTTAACCTTCGCCATGCAGTGGGATGAATCCGACTACAACTATCTGCATCGCCGTTGGGAAGAGCGGGGTTGGTATTACTGGTACGAGCATCGGGCCGACGGCCATACGCTGGTGCTCAGTGATGACTCGGCCACCTCGGAACCCGTCGATGGCTCACAACGGGTGCGTTATCACAAGGAAGGAGGCAGCCGGGTCAGCGATGCCATCAGTGAGTGGTTCGCCCATCGCCGTTTGGCGTCCACCGCTTACAGCGCTTCCAGCTTCAACTTCAAGAATCCGCAACCGCAGATGGCCAGCGCCGCCACCGTCAATGAGCAGGGCATGGTGCCGGACCTGGAGGTTTACGAGTACGCCGGCGCCTACGGTTTCAAGGCCCGGGAGAGCGGAGAAATGCAGAGCCGCCGCCGCATGGAGGAAATCGAGGCCCACGCCAAGGTGTTCCAGGGTGAGGGGGATTGCAGCCGGTTGCAGCCGGGCCGCTGGTTCGGACTGGTGGATCATTTCGATCATGATGTGGAGGAGGAGAGCGACCACCAGTTCCTGGTGGTGGAGGCGCACCATCAGGCGCGCAACAATTACCTCGGCACGGAGTCGGCTTCCCATTACGAAAACCGCTTTCAGTGTCTGCGCAAGAAAGTGCCCTGGCGACCCGGGCGCGGCTTCAACAGCCAGCAGCCCAAACTGTACGGGCTGATGACCGCTACCGTGGTCGGCCCCAGTGGCGAGGAGATTTATTGCGACGAGTATGGGCGGGTGCGGCTGCAGTTTCATTTCGACCGCGAGGGCCAGAGTAATGAGGCCAGTTCCTGTTGGGTCCGGGTGGCCTCTAACTGGGCCGGTGAGCGCTTTGGTTTCATGGCGGTGCCGCGCATTGGTCAGGAAGTGCTGGTCCAGTTTCTGGACGGTGACCCGGATAAGCCGATCATCACCGGCCGGGTCTATAACCAGGCCAATATGCCGCCGTGGGATCTGCCCGCCAACAAAACCCAGACCGGGATCCTGACCCGTTCCAGCCAGGGCGGCGGTTATGACAACGCCAACGCCATCCGCTTCGAGGACAAGAAGGGCGAGGAGCAGCTCTGGATCCACGCGGAAAAGAACCAGGATATTGAAGTCGAGAATGACGAGACCCACTGGGTCGGCCAGGATCGCGTCAAAACCATCGACCGTGATGAAACCAGCCACATCAAGCGCGACCGCATCGAAACCGTGGATCGCGATGAAACCATCACGGTGCACAACAACCGCACCGAAAGGGTGGACCAGAACGAGACCATTTCCATCGGTGCCAATCGCACCGAGGACGTGGGCGACAATGAGAATGTGGTGATCGGCGGCAACCAGACCGAATTGATCAAACAGGCCAAGGCGGAAACCGTGGCCCTGGCCAAGGCGCTGACCATCGGCGGTGCTTATCAGGTTTCCGTGGGCGCGGCCATGAACACCACCGTGGGGTTGTCCCAGTCGGAGCAGGTGGGGATCAATAAATCGGTTCTGGTGGGCAAGCGTTTCACCATCAATGTGCGGGATGAGCTGGCCATCACCGTCGGCAAGTCCTCGCTGGTGATGAAGTCCGATGGCACCGTGCGCATCAATGGCGTGCAGTTTGAATTCGGTGCCAGCGGGCCGGTTCACATCATCGGCAAGGACGTGGATATCAACTAGGTGATGATGGAATTCCGCAACCTCACGCCTTTGGATGCGCTTTGCTACGGTGGTCTGGATCCGGCCGGCGCCGAGCATCGAATTATCGCGATGAAAGTGGGCTACCGTCTTGTACCCGACGACAACGAGGCCGGCGTGTTTCATGCCCGGGTGGTGGACGATGAGCCGCTGCCGTTGTGTATGGAAGACCGTTACTACGGAGAGCCGGGGCACTCCAGTGCTTTCGAGGAAAGCGATCTGGCGCCATACAAACCCAAGTGCGATGTCCTGCTCAGAGGGCAGGCTCACGCGCCCGGGGGCAAGCCATCCCGATCATGGCGGGTGCGCTTCAAACTGAGTCTGCCGGTGGCTCCCGCGGAGATACAGACACCGCCGCCGCGGCCGCTGAATCCCCGTATGCCGTTGTCGGAAAAACAGCGGGATCAGTGGCAGCTTGAGCTTCGGCAGGCGGAGCGGACTCGATTACAGGCGCCCACCGCCCGCGTGCTGATGGACAAGGTGCTCCAAGTCACCGGGGAGCGTTATTTCAAACGCCGCTGGGGACGCTGGTGGCTGTCCCGCCCGGCCCGTGCGCGGACGGTGCCGTTGCGCTGGGAATATGCCTTTGGTGGGCGTAGTGAAGTCGCCAATCCCGGCCATGCCGGCGATCCGTCCGCGCCGTCTCATTGGCTTAACGAAGTCTGTTTCAGTAACCCTTTGGGCCGTGGCTGGATCGAGCGCCGTCATCGCCGCTTGGCGAACAAAGCCGGTCAACCGCTGACCCGGCTGCCGGCGCCACGAATTGAAAACCCGCAACAGCCATGCCGTGAGCTGGTGCGGGGCCGTCATCCGGACGGTGAACAGGATGCCCGGGCAATGGCGGATCTGGCTGCTGAATATGGTGCCACGCCGGCGGGATTTGGCATTGTCGGCCGCGCCTGGGCGCCACGGCTGGCTCATGCCGGGACTTACGACGATGACTGGCTGCAACAGCGCTGGCCGGGTTTGCCGGAGAACTTCGATTTCGCCTATTGGAATGGCGCGCCGGTGGATCAACAGATCGAGTATCCGTTGCCGGGAACGCGTATTGAGTTGTGGCATCTGACCGACCCGTCGCAAACACCGCGCGGTTATCTGCGAACCGAGCTGCCGCAACACAAGCCCTTTGTTTTGCTGCGCATGGAGAACGGCGCCATGGTGCCGATGCCGCTGCTGACCGACACCCTGATCGTCGATACCGACACCATGGAGCTGCATGTGACGCATCGGATTTCGATTCCCCAAGGGACGCCGGTACGTGCCATCGAAGCCCGGTTTGAGACCGATCCGGAAGCGCCATTGGTAAAGGTGGATCAGACCAGGCTTGAAGTGGAGGAAACCACGGATGGCGGATGATTACATTGCCCGCAAGCAAGGTGGCTGGAAGGTGGTCAGCCTGGCCCCGGATGTTTGCAAGACGCCGATGGGCAGTAGCACGCCGCCGGTGCCGTACCCGGTCACCGCCGAGCTGGCACAGAGCGGCAAGACCGCGGCCACGGTGCGTGCCAACGGCCATGAATTGGTGCTGTTCGACGCCAGTCTGGTGCCCAAAACCCTGGGGGATGCCGCCGGCAGTGCCAAGGGGGTGAAGAGTGGTACGGTGGGGGCGGCGAGCTGGCCCAAGGGACGCAGCAGCAGCGTCTTTGTACAGGGCAAGCCGATTGTTCGCCATGACGACGAATTCTGGATGAACGGCAGCCATGGTGGCAACTGGACCATCGCCGAGCTATTGAAAGTGTTATGCCCCAAGGATAAGGACGTGGTGGACGATCTGGCCGAGACCGATGTCTACATTGCCGACGATATCTACTATGACGACCTTATCTACGACGGCAGCCAATGGATTGTTGACCGCTTTCCTGGCGGCGGCTCCTGGGGCGGCGATTCTTTATTGATGCTGGCTACCGGTTCCGCGCAGGCCGCCGCAACCACCGCTTATCACGAGCTGATACACAAACATCAGGACCCGTCCATGAGCTGGCAGGCGATGGAGGAAGACGCTTACTACAGAACCGAGGCGTGGACCATTGAACGGGGGATGGCAGCCCCGAATATCGACGGGTTCGAGTTCAGGACCACCAATGCGGATGGCGCGCTCGTGCCGAACCGGGATGACATCGAACGGTTCGTACAAGAGACTTATCCTATCCCGGCGGATCCGAACGCCCCCTTTCCGGTGGGAGTGACCGCTTCCGGTGACGTGCAACTGAGCGATGGCAATACCCGACCACCGGAGAAAGGAGACCGCATAGCGGGGCAGGAGGAGACGGCACGTAAAAGAAAAGTGCCCCGCTCGGTATGGAAGTGCCCGGGTGAAGGCGACACCCCGCCTGAGGAGGAATGAATATGCTCAGGGACATGGAGCGTTGCTGGTTTTTGTTGGGTCTCTTGTGCCTGACGGCCCTGACTCAGGCCTGCGTTGGAAACAATAACGGAAATAACAGCGGGCAGCCCCCGCCAATGGATACCACCATGAGCAGCATCGAAGTGAATACCGCCGATGGCGTCCACCCGCTCACCATGGCGGATCTGGAAGCGCTCAAAGCAAACCTGATTGAAGTCTTGTCCGAAAAAAAGCCGGAGCAGGACTACGGCTTCCTGATCGGCGAGCTGCGCGACCATTCCGCGCCCATGATCAGTGAAGACGGCGTGGCCAGGATAGGAGGCTGGCGTCTCACGGAAATTTCCGGGAAGCCGGTGTTCGAACGGCAGCAGATGCCGCGGGCGCCGTTGATGCGTTTTTTCCATGCGCCGATTGCCTTGGACAAAGACGGTCGCTGGCGGGTCGCGGACGTCATCATCGTCAAGGTGCGGGGCCGCTAAGCAGCGGGACCGGAGCGATTATGGGAAAGGATGCCGGAGATGGATGACGTCATCGTACTACCCCCGATCACGATCTACGGGGGCAGGGAACTGCCGAACGGCGATTGGCTGCATGTGGACCCCAGAACCGAGGGGGTTCTCATGGAGGTGTTCCCGGCGGATGAGACCATCGAAACGCCGCTGTCCCGGGAACTGCTCAGCTACGATGACTACGCCGCCTATCGGGAGGCTCACCCGGAACTGGATCTGCCGGAGTTCGAACCGCCGGACGAGGAGGAAGAGCAAGCGTCCATTGGCCGCCAGAACCGCTCCATTCAGAGCCACGGCGGTGGTAACACCATAGGGCGAGTGGTTGGCGAAACCGGCGCCACTCCGGGACCGGCCAGCGAGGCCAACCCTCCGGTGGAATCGGAAACCGAAGAAGAGGAAGGGTTCTGGTCCCGGAACGGTGAAGGCATTCTGGATGGCACCCAGTTGGTCCTTGATGGCGCAGGCTTGATTCCTGTGGTCGGAGAGGTGGCCGACGGGATCAATGCCCTGGTCAGCCTGGCACGCGGCGACTACGCCGGCGCCGCCCTGTCCGCAGCCGCCATGATTCCCTTCGCCGGTTGGGGTGCCACAGCCGCCAAGGGTGTGCGCAAAGGAGCGGACGCCCTGGAAGGTGCGGGCAAGGGGGCCAGGGAAGCGACGGAGCAGGGGGCAAAAAGGGCGGATGAGCCTTCAACGGGCGGCGGTAAAGATGGAAAAGGCGATGGCGCTAAAACCAAGGGGCGGGGGAAATGTGTTCTCAGGCCTTACCGGCCCGACACGTGTAAGGCGGAAAGTAAGATTGGACATCACGTCGTTCCCGATCGAGCGTTCAGACTTGGAGCTCGTAAAGGCGCTGGAAGACGTCAGATCCCTGGTGGTTTATCCGAGCCAGAGGGCCTTGTGATTTGCCTGACTAGAAGCCAGCATACCCGAGTGCACCGGCTATACGATCAAAAGTATGAGCCTGGAATCGGTGCACTTGGTTCCCCTCCGGGAACGGCCAGCCTGCTTGCTTTAGAGATGGCGGGGGCTAAAGCTGCGGCTTCGGTCACCGGTTGCAAGACATCCAGCCTCGCGGCTCAGTTACGCGCTTACCATCAGGCGAAGGGAATGGGGCCGGATTTCAAGGTCAGGGCTAATAAGAGCGGCAAACTGACGCGTGAGCTGTCGTTTGGCGACTTGGGTAGTGAAGGCCCCGGGGAATTCTAGAGAAGGCAATACTATGTCAAACACGAAAGGTTCACCGATTACATTCGTAAATGGTTGCGCAATAAATCGGGATATGTTTTACATCGCTTCTTCCCCGGACGTCTGGGCCGAGTCGGAAGATACTCCTTATTCCGTGATGTTTATTTACCAGGATCAGACGGAAGAGAAATGGTTCTATCATGAGCTGCCGGACTGGGAGGTGGTCTCAACGTGTTTCCCAGAGCCAAGGGCCAACGAAACACGAAAGGCCTATGCACTTAGTATCGACGGCGAAGTCGAATGCTACAGCCGGGATGGCGTCACCGTTGAAGTGATCGACGACGCCGGCGATAAGGACGGCGGCCCGAATTACGGTCCGGTGAACAGAATCCGTAAGCTGGGAAAACACCTGTATGTTTGCGGTCATGGCGGCCAGGTCTACAGAAATGTGGATACGGGGTGGGAGCATTGTGATGCTGGTCTGCTGCAGGCTCCTGCTTCCGTTCAGAACTCTTCGGGAATAACGGAAGAAGAGCGGAAAAAAATGATCCAGAGCATGATCGATGCAATGGATCATGAAATCGCGCTTTATGATATCAACGGCCCGAATGAGGATGACCTGTATGTCGTCGGTAGTGATGGCTTTATGGCTCACTACGATGGCAAGGTCTGGAACCAGTTGGATCGTGTTACCGGTTCCCACCTGAATTGTATTCATGTCGTATCGCCTTCGGAGCTGTGGATCGCGGGGAGTGCGGGGACGGTGCTGCGGGGCAATGCGCGGCAGGGTTTCAACGTTGTTGCCCGAAAAACATCGGAATGGGATTTTTTGTCCATTACTTCCTATGAGGGCGCCGTTTACCTTTCCGCTGACGACGGCATTTATTCCATGCGGAATCAGAAGCCGGAACGCGTGGATATCAGTGATAAACTGAATTTGAGAGACGTCTCCGATATTGAAGCCAAAGATGGTGTTCTTTGGGCTCTTTCGCCGAAAAAACTGCTTCGCTTCGACGGTAATGAGTGGGAGTGCTTTGAACATCCGAACAACCAGTAAGCTCGGTTTTGATACAGTAAATCAATATCTTCCTGTTTTTATGGGATCAAGATGGTTTGTCTTGAATGAAAGAGTGCAACGAAGCCATAGCGCTAATTCAAAAGAATCCTGATGTTGGAACCTTTGTCGGGCCACCTGAAGAAAGGTTGATTGAGCTCGCTGAAAAGGCTTTGGGGCAGGTGTTCCCTCCTTCTTATCGACGTTTTACTCTGGAGCTGGGGGCCGGTAATTTCGGTGCGGTGGAGATCTATGGAGTGATTGATGATGACTTTGAGAACTCCTCGATTCCTGACGGCGTTTGATACACCCCTCATCTAAGGGCCACACAGGGATTGCCTGCCCACTTTCTGGCCATTGGCGAAGATGGGATGGGAGGGGTGATGTGCATTGATTGTCGCGAAGACGGGAATGGAGAAGGTCCGGTCCTCGTGGTACGCCTGGGAGCTCCCGAATCGGTGGCCCAGGAAAAGGTTGCCAGCGATTTCGGTACTTATCTTTTGGAAATGGTCATCACTGAGCTTGAGGAAGAAGGTTAGATTCGCCATCGAGCTTGATTACTCATGCACCTTCGCTGGTTGATTGTTAATCCTTCATGGTCAGCCTTTTATGAGTGTGGATATCAGAAGGGCCATTGATTTTATCGGGCATGCCTCAAGCTATCCGGAACTCGATGATTTTCTGATCGGGTCGGGCATCGAGCAAAGGCTGACAGCCAAGGACCTGCCTTCCGCGGAGCTGCTGGCCGATAACGGCACGGTCGTTTTGCAGTTCACCTCCTCCTATGCCGAGACTTATGGCAAACCACACAGTGAAGGTCTGCTGTTTCTGGAGGATGTCACAGCACAGAATCCGAAGTACGAGGACGATATCGGGCCTTTTACCAGTGATTTGCCGCTGGGCTTGCGAATGGATATGACGGGGGGCATTGTTTCTCTGTTGGGAGAGCCTGGCTATAGCGGGGAGTTTTTCGGTGGTTTCTTTTTGACCTACGATGGTCTCGTCCCGAACATCACCGTCAACATCAAGCTTGATATCAAGAGCGGGGAGATCATCTTCGTCAGGTTCATGCCTGTTGAAGTCTGATCCGCCTGATGCGGGAGTGTCTCCGGTGGCTACCGAAAATCTAGACCAGTTAATGCTCTCGGCATTGGGGAAGGGCAACAAGGATGACGAAGTCAGGAAGGCATTCGCGGAGGCCTCGTTGGCTAATTGGCCGGATGTCGCGGATGATCGGGAGGCGGCCTGGAACGTTGAGTATTGGCGTTATGGCTGCTCTCTGACTTTTGTCGAGACCGGGCAATACGAGCAGTTGTTTGATGAACATGGTATTCAAGGTGGGTTGGTGGCGGCCGCATGGACTTTTTATCTCCGTGGCGTTGATGGCTTCCGTGTATTCCCGGGAGACCCGCCTTTTGGATTGACCCCGAGAATGAAGCCTGATGAGGTGGCGGCTTGTATCGGCCCGGTGCGGGCTTCCAGAGTTTCCTATGATCGCCGGGTGGACCTGTTCTTCGTGGATGCTATAGCCGGGATGGCGTCACTGTTGAAGTGATCAACGACGCTGGCGACAAGGAAGGTGGTCCGAATTACGGTCCGGTGAACAGAATCCGTAAGCTGGGAAAACACCTGTATGTTTGCGGTCATGGCGGCCAGGTCTACAGGAGGGTGGATGCGGGTTGGGAGCATTGTGATGCTGCTTCGCTTCGACGGTGATGAGTGGGAGTGCTTTAAGCATCCGAATAATCAATAGAAGGCTCGGGTTTTCGAATGCTCTTCTGTAGGAGCCAGTCGGGGCGGCCCTTCGCCTGCTGGCGAATCCCGGGCTTCGATGTTGTCCCCCTTCGCTTGCAAGCAGGCTTCCCACAGCGGCTTCGTAGCGTAAATCTGTGGAAGCCAGCTTGCTGGCGAATCCCGATCCTCCGATGTTGTCCCATTCGCCTGCAAGGCAGGCTTCTACAGCAGGGGTAGAGAGGCAAGTGCCGGGTGTGTATGCCGACCGATCAGGCCTGCACGACTTGTTCAAGCAGCAACAATCCCGGTATCCAGCCGGTGAATACGGCGCATAACAGAGTGAGCCATGCGACCGGCTTTTGGATATTTCGCGACAGCCCCAGCAGCAGAAAGAAGCTGAACCACAGCACGGTCCAGGCTATCCAGTTGAAGGTATTCCATAGGCCGAAATCGTCACCGATGTCCGCCAGTGACTGGATCGCGATAATGCTGGCGGTGAGGCTGACGAAAAGACAGAACCAGCCCAGCCCCTTGCCATCCACATTGAGAAACTGGTTGGCGGCGACCCACAGGTAGGTGAAGGCGAACAGCAGGGTGAATGCGCCGGCCTTGATCGACAACGGGCCCGCGGGTTCGGCGAGAATCAGGAATAGAGCGATGCACAGGCTCAGTGCACCGACGAAAAGGTTGATGACGGCAACCTCGCGGCCGCTGATTTTGTTCATCAGCCAGATGCTGTTGAGAAACAGCACGGCGCCGACATACAGCAGGGTGAGTCCGAGTATCATGATGTGTGCTCCTTGTTGTTATTGGCATGATTCAGGGCCGGCTCTTTACCGTCCCGGTTGCTGTTGCAAGATCTCCCTGGCGATTTCGAGAATGGATTTCCGCTTCTTCATGGCTTCCCGGGAGAGAAAGGTGTGGGCCTGCTCTTCCTCCCAGTTGTGTTGCTTCATTAATCGCACCTTGGCGCGGTTAATGTCCGTCTGATTCCCGATCCGGTCCTGGAGCTGGGCGTTCTTTTGTTTCAGTTTTGCTGTTTCCTCGCTGTTGCGGCGAGCGGAGACCAACACTGGAAGCACTTTATGGCTGTCCAGGGGTTGGGTGATGACACCATGACAGCCCAGTTCCAGGATCTGCGACAGAACGGCCGGGCTTTCGTATTCCACCAGGGCGACCACGGTGGTGCGCGGATCACCGGCGGTCACCAGGCCGCTGATTTCCTCGTGGTGACGGCTTTGGAAGATACCGGTGAAAATAACATCCACCGCCACCTCGCATTTTTCCGGTGGTGGCCAGAAGTGACGCACGGAACAACCGATACGGATCAGCTGCAGTACCAGAGCGTCACTGATGTCTCCGGGCGGGTTGATCACCAGGACCCGCAGGTCCCGAAGCGTATTGAGAATGGCGGCGGCGCTGGTCGGGGTGGTCATCGGCGCTCCTCCCGGCCCATACTGGCGGACCAGTCGTCCAGGTTGTGTACCACCACGTAAGGGTCTGGTCGGATCGGTTGCGGGGACTGCCACTTGACCTGGAAAGCACCCCGGGCGTCGATCTCGGCGATCCGCGAAGTCAGATGGGTATGATTGTTCTGCCTTTCGATACGGATCGGCCCCTGTGGCGCGTCCAGCTCCAGTTGATAGAGCTGACGCCGCACATCCTCCACGTACCAGCTGCCGGCGGCCCGCATCGCCCGGGCCAGCATCAGGGTTTGGCAATAGGCCGCCTCGGCCCAGGCAGTGATGGTGACATCGTCGGGGAAAAAGTCGTGACAGGCGTCGACGAAGGCGCGGCTGGCAGGGGTGTCGATGCTGGAAAAATACGGGGCGACAACGACATGGCCCTCGGCGGCGTCGTTGCCCATCTCCTTCACTTCCGCCTCGCTGGTGGTGAGGCTGGCGATGGGCGGGCGCGCCGAGGTGCTGTAGTGGCGGGCAAAGGCACGGTAAAGCTCCGCCGTGCCGGTGCCCACCACGGTGGAAAACACCACATCGGCCTGAGCTTTGATGATCCGCTCCACCGCATGATTGACCTCATCGTCGGACGGATAGAGCGGAATGTAGATCTCCTCCACCACGCTGCCGCCATGCTGCCGATAGAGATGGCGCATGACGTGGTTGCTTTCCCGTGGATAAATGTAGTCCGAGCCGATGAACACCACCCGCTCGCCGTAATGATTGATCAGATAGGCGGCCAGGGGCGCGCTGTTCTGGTTTGGCGCCGGACCGCCATAGAAAATATTCGGGGAGTATTCGAAGCCTTCATAGGGGGTCGGGTAGCAGAGCAGGGCGTCGGCCCGCTCGATCACTGGCATCACCGCCTTGCGGGTGTGAGACATGTAACATCCCACCAGTAACTTGACGCCTTGATTGCGAATAAAGTCCTCGGCGCATAACCGGTAACGGTCCGGATCGCCGCCGGGATCATGGCTGACCGACTCGATAGCGTATCCGTTCACGCCCCCTTCGCGGTTGGCTTGTTCGATGGCGAGCAGTGCGCCATAGCGTTGGGAGCGCTCGATGTCGGCGGTGACACCGGTGGCGGAGAACAACAGACCGAGAGTGGGGCGGTCCGGATGGTGGGGCATGACAGGTCTCCTGTTATTGTTATGAGCCCGATATCACCGTGGCAGGAAAATGACGTTCTGGTGTTCCAGCCGGGCCCAATACACCGTTGGGGTATCGCCATTGTCGCAGGGCTGATGGTGACGAAGAAGATACTCCGCCAAAGGCACTTCCAGATGCCGGCGGACGCCACGGCGCAGGGAGCGGGCGCCAAACTGGCGGTCGAACCCCTGCCGTGCCAGGTACGACACCACCTCCGGTTCCACGTCCAGGCGGCAATGGTGTTTGATCAGACGCTGATTGAGGCGGCGGATCTCAAGTGCCACCAATTGCTCGACGATGTCCTGCTCGATCCAGTTGAAGGTAATGGTGGTGTCGATGCGGTTGACGAACTCCGGTGAGAACGCCTTGAGCAGTTTTTCGCGCACCAGTTTGTCGATGTGGTGATGACGGCGGGCATGGCCATGCGACAGCAGGCGACCGGGAAAGCGGGCGCGCCGTTCGTCGTACCGCTGAATATCCCGGGCGCCAAGATTGCTGGTCATGAAGATCAGCGTATTACGAAAGCTGTAGGTCCGTTCGCCTGACGCCACGGTCAGTATGCCGTTGTCGAAGACGTTCAGCAGCGCCTGGATTACTTCTTTGCTGGCCTTCTCCAGTTCATCGAACAATACGATGCCGGGGCGGCCCTGGGTGCCTTCCAGTTTGTCCTGGTCGAGCAGAGTGGTGCCTTCCTTGGCACCTACATAGCCTGGCGGAGCACCGGTCAGCGCGGCGGCATAATGCTCCTGGGACAGGGTATTCATGTCCACCCGGCAGAAGGCGTCGGCATCCCCATGCAGGGCGCGCGCCAGAGCGCGCACGATCTCGGTTTTACCAACCCCGGTGGGCCCCAGGAACAAAGCGGTGAACAATGGCCGGCGAGGATCGGTGAGGTCGGCGCGCACCACCTTGAGGATGTCTTCCACCGCCTGCAGGGCCGGGTCCTGCCCGAGGATTTCATCGCGCAGGGTTTCCATGATGGCGCGGACATCGAAGCGATAGCGGCTCTGCAGAGCGGTATGGTGGCGCAAATGGGCTTGTACGACGTCGTGCGTCGCCGTGTTTTCGTGATTCAGAGCCTGACGCTGATCCCGTTGCCTCTGATTTTGGTCGATCATGTCGTTGAGAAAGGGCATGGCGTGTCCCTGTTGCGCGGAAAAACTGTCCGGAAATAAGAGCGGTCCGAGGAGAAGGCGGCGTGCCGGGTGACACGCCGCCGCGTCTCAAGCCTCTTTTTCCAGGCCCTCGTAGGGCACATTCCCCACCGGGCATTGCGCCACGCCCGCGCTGGAACGGGTGATCCTTTCCACGTTCTCGCGCGCTTTTTCCGCGTCGTTGACCCAGGTCTTGTAGAACTCAAACGGACATTCCGCCAGGCCCTTGTCGCCGTCGCCGGAGGCGTGCATGCCGCTATAACCCCGATGCAGAATCTTGAACAGATGATTCTGGGATTGGTCGTTGGCGCGGGCATCGCGGATTTGTGACAGCGACAGCTGGGCGAACTGAATGCCCATTTCCTCCTCGCCGCATTCGCCCAGCGTGCGGCCGTCGAAACCGATCAGCGCGGAATGGCCAAAGTAGGAATAGACACCGTCGAAACCGGCGGCGTTGGCCACCGCCACGTAGCAATTGTTGGCCCAGGCCATGGCTTTGGACATCAGTACCTGCTGTTCCTTGGCCGGGTACATGTAGCCCTGGCAACGAATGATCAGCTCGGCGCCTTTCATGGCGCAATCCCGCCAGATTTCCGGGTAGTTCCCATCGTCGCAAATAATCAGACTGATCTTCATGCCCTTGGGGCCGTCGCTGACGTAGGTCTGACCACCAGGATACCAACCTTCGATTGGACACCAGGGAATGACCTTGCGGTACTTCTGGACGATTTCGCCCTTGTTGTCGATCAGGATCAGGGTGTTGTAGGGGGATTTGCGGGGATGTTCCTCGTGGCGCTCTCCGGTGACCGAGAACACTCCCCAGGTGTTGGCCTTGCGACAGGCACGCGAGAAAATTTCCGTTTCCTCACCGGGCACGGTGGCGGCGGTTTCCATCATTTCGGCCTGATCGTACATGATCCCCTGCAGACTGTATTCAGGGAAGATCACCAGATCCATACCAGGTAAACCTTGTTTCATGCCCACGATCATGTCGGCGATCCGCTGGGCATTTTCAACAACCTCGGCCTTGGTGTGCAGGCGCGGCATCTTGTAGTTGACCACCGCCACGCCGACGGTGTCGTTGCTGCTGGAGATATCTCCATGACGCATAATTCGTACCTCTTGTTGTCGTTTTCATTAGGGCAAATGGAGTGGCCGTCACGGATGACGAACCAAAAAAAAGGCTCTTCCGGGACAAGTCCCGGAAGAGCCCATTTGCTCTGTTGGCATTGTGCAATCTGGTTGGCGTAACCGCATCGCCGTTGATGGGCGCCGCCTGTTTGTCACGTTATAGGCGCTCCTTGCCGCCGCTGTCAAGCACATGAAACCGATCAGTCATCGGATGTTGATATGGCAAATGCGTTCGCCAGCAAGCCGGTCTCCCACAGCGGCTTCGTGTCTCCGTTGTGGGGTTGTGGGAGACCGGCTTGCCGGCGAACAGTCTGATACGGCTAAAGACGAGGTGACGGGATAACGCTGGCGGTCAGGTTCAGAATGGCCCGGGTGCCGGCTTCCGGTGTCGATTCAAAATCCATCGTCCAGCCAAAATATTCACAGATCCGCAGGCTCAGAAACAAGCCGAGCCCGGGGCCTGTTCCCGGAGCAGGGGGGCGCGCAGACTCCGGGTGTAGTCCCGGGCAACCTGTTCCAGGTCGAAGCCTGCTCCGGTATCGGTGACGCGTAGCAGTACGCCTTCATCGGTCGTCATATCAATTCCGATGGATCCTTGGTGAGTGTTCTCGGCGGCATTGCGGAGCAGGTTGCTCACGGCGATACGCAGCATGGCGGCGGGGGTGTTCAAGACGATGGCGGGCAAGGGAGTGAGTTCGAAAGCCACTGGTTTGTTCGACACCAGGTGTTGATGATCGCGGACCAGGGCGGGCAGAAGCTCATGCAGAGCGCACCGAATTTGTCTACCCGATCCAGGTGGCCATTGGCCGCCACGGCGATGTGATGAATTTCAATTTCTTGTAGTTGATTGGCAGGCGCGCGGCGGCCTCTCTCGCATCCAGGGACGCCAGGCGTTTGGCAATGTCCTTGACCGGCGCGGAGAGGCGCCGGGCCAGTGAGCGTACCAACAGAATCGCCAACAATAAGCTGATGGTGTCGGTCACCGTGCTGAGCAGGGCGCCATGATTTTGCTGTGTTTCCAGTTCCGTGATATCCAGTGCCAGCACCACGTGCTCGCTACCATTGGGGTGAAGCAGTGCCGCATAGGTGCGGCTTTGCCATTCGATTTTCCCGCTTGGGAATCCCTGCGGCAAATCGTGAAAGGCCTGGGGCGCGGATTCTTCCCCGTCTCTGGCGGGAATATACCAGCCATGCAGCGGGCCGACTTGTGGCGGTTCGTGGGTTTGCAGAGGCTTGTCGGCATCCAGATCCGCAAGAGTGGATTCCAGAATGAGGTGTTGATTTTTCGTACCAGGGAGAATGCTGTAGCATACGCACCACTTTTATCAAGGAGGATAAGGCCTTGGAATTATTGGGATTGTTGAAACTGCTGTTCATTCTGGTGGTGCTGGGCCTCACCGTCAGTAGCCTGGTGGGCTATTCATCCCGCCGTCGCCAGAGCAAGAAGGCGCTGGCGGCGATGCGCGAGCAGGGCGGCTCGATTCGCCGACTGAGCGAGGAGGAGCGGCGGGCGTTGCCGCCCATTCACGATCCGGCCAAACCGAAGCGTCCGCTGACGGTGGAAAGCGACGAGGTGTTTCCGCTGGAAGGCGCGTATTCCCGTCATGGTATCGAATCCAACGGGACCAGCACCTGGCACGACACCATTGGCGGTGTGGAGGTGTTCCTGCCTTACGACGCCGACCTGTTCCTGGCCGAGCATAACCGCGCCGAAGTGGTGTTCGCCGGCAAGATGGCGGTGGTGGTCGGATTGAATCAGGAATTCGATTTGCCCGGTGCCCAGGAACGGGACCAACGCCGGGATGCCGCTGATCAGCAATGGCAGGATGGGGCCCGCGGTGCCTTGCAGGACGTGTTCATCGACAGTGATACCGATCGGGACGAGGATCCGGATCGGGACCAGGAGAAAGACGAGGAGGCGGCGGCGCGCAAACGCCGGGTGGATATTTACGCCCAGCGGGACGAGACCGTGGCGGAGATCGAGGCCCGTGGCGGCCGGGGCGTGGGGCTTTTGCCGGGACTGTTACTGATGCTGGCGTTCATCGGCCTGGGTATCGCCACCGCCCGGACCAGTATGTTGGCGATGTCATTGTGGAGTGGCGCCGCCGTGCTGTTGGCGGTCTTGGCGTTGTGGCTGTTCTGGCGCCGCTGGCGCCCCGGTCCCGCGCAAAAGGTGAATACGGTTACCGGTACGCTGAACCTGACGCCACTACTGTTCGACGAAAGCAGTAACACGGTGACCGTGGCCGCTACCCTGGGTGACAAGCTGAGCTTCAGCCTTCCGGAACACTGGCGTTCCCACGTGGACTATGAGGACGGCCAGCGCTTGGAGATGGATCTGCGCGTGGACGATTACTCGGTGGTCAATTACAACCGCCAGTTGTCTCTTGATGAGGAAATTCGTCGCTTCCCGTTGGCCTATTGGGGGCGGCATTTCACCATGGCGTTGGTGGCGGGTATTGGATTGTTGGCGGCGCTGTTGTTGTCACGGGCGCCCTGGGCCGATGGCATGCTGACCTGGAACGCGGTGTCCGGGGGGCGTTATCTCGAGGCGCGGGAGGTGTCGGCATTGTTGGCGTCGCCGCCGGGGGCGGGCAGCATGGTGGACCTGTCCGGCTCGGGCCGGTGCCAGGTGCGCGCGTCGATGGGGGATTGGCGGCACCCCGGAGTACACTGTGACTGGATTCGCTGGGGAGGTGATACCTCCGCGCTACCCCGAGTGGAAATCGATGAGCTCACCGCCGAGCTGTTCTCCGACGAGGTAGTGAAAACACGCCGTGATCCCTATGTGGAAATGATGGTGAAGCTGTACGGTCGGGATCCGCGCCAGGCGCCGTTACTGGTGGAAAATCCACGGGCGCTGATTGAATTGGTGGAAAATGCCTGCGGGACGCGACAACAGCACGCCTGTGCCTATCTTCGCGACACCGTCGTGGAACATCTCCGCGTCTCCTTGCCAGAGCAGCCCACCGATTGGGACGCCTTGCGCGAGGAGGTGATGGGCTATGAGGGCGACAAACCTTTGCAGGCGGTGATTGGCCAATCCGAGCTTGGCCTGGTGAAACGTCGTTTACGCGCGGTGGGGCGGGAACGGGCGGGGCAGGCGGTGCCGGACCTTGGCCGCGAGATCCATGACAACGAAAAAGGTGGTGTGCTGGTGCACATGATTGGTGACCCGGCGCTGACGCCGGCATCGATGACGGATATCGAGTTGTGGCGGCGTTTCGTCGACCTGACCGCGCCGGGCAGCGCGGAGCCCTTTTCGGCGAAGGGGATGGTGGTCCATCGCGGCGAGGATGATTCAGGCGCGCCGATACTGGTGGTGGATGTCACCCGCCAACTGGAGTGGCCCTGGCGTTCACTGCTGTTGACGGTGTGGATACTGCTGGCCGCCGTGCTGTTGCCGGTCCATGTCTGGCTGGCGGTACAGCAGTATCGCGCCAAGCGTCGCCGCGAGGCGGATTTGGCCCGGCTGCATGGCTGGGCGCAACCGTCCTGACGGGGCACTGTTGCTCGGCTATTGCTGACAACGGTTATTCGCGAGTGAACTCGCTTCCCACAGCGGCTTCGTAGTTTCTTTCGTGGGAAGCTGCTTTAGCCGCGAATGGCAGATGATCATGCGGCCAGCCGGGGTGTGATGCGTGGTGCCAGCCAATCGATCACATAGCGCACCCGGCGTGACAGCAGTTGTGAGTGCGGGTAGGTCAGCAGCACGGGAATCGGATCCGGCTCGAAGGCCTCCAGCACTTTGACCAGAGTGCCGTCCGCCAGGGCTTCCCGCACTTGATAGTGATAGAAACGCCCGAAGCCGAGGCCGGCGATGCAGGCTTGCCGGGCGCTTTCAATCTGGTTGGTAACCAGGGTGGGATCAATTCGCACCGTATCGCCGTGAAAGCCCCATAGTGGTCCTTGAGGGGCGAACAGGACACAGGGACGACTTTCCAGTTCCCGGGGCATCGCGGGTTCCCCCTTGCTGGCCAGATATTCCGGGCTGGCGCATACCACCGTCGACATTTGCCCGAGAGGGCGCACGACCAGGGACGAGTCCCGTGGATGTCCGATACGGATCGCCAGATCCAGGCCCGCTTCAACCAGGTTCACCACTTTGTCTTCCAGTACCAGATTGACGCGCATGGCGGGGTGGTCGCTGAGAAAGCGGTTTACCAGGGGCGCCACGTGATAGCGGCCAAAGGTCTCCGGAGCGGTGATGCCGACGGTACCGGAAGGGCCGCGCTGGCGCTCTTGCAGGACGCTTTCCGCTTCGGTGACGTCGGCCAGAATGCGACGACAGCGCGTCAGATAGTCTCGTCCTTCCTCGGTGAGAGACAGCTGACGGGTAGTGCGATTCAGGAGACGGACATTCAGGGACCGTTCCAACGCCGCCAGACTGCGCACCACCGAAGCCGGGGATTGCCCTTGTGCATCCGCCGCCGCGCTGAGACTGCCGCTGTCGACGATACGTACGAAGGTGGCCATCGCTTTCAGTTTGTCCATGCTTTGCTCTCCGGGCTCTCCGGGCTCTCCGAACGAGGCGATTTGTGCGCCGCGCGTAATACTGTTCTGCATCCGGGACCATTTTTCATTCATCCAAACTAGGTCAGCATCGGTGGCCAATCAATAGGCCGAAAGTGGAGGTTTTGGGCTATGTGGATGGAGAAGCCGGCAACGTCGCAAGACTGTCCGGTGATGGTGACCGGTTATGACCACGTGGGCATTCGAGTCACCGACCGGCGTCGGTCCCTGCGCTTTTATGAGCGCTTGGGATTCCGGCAAACCCATCATTTCCCCGGCGCCGAAGCCAACGAAATGGTTACCGCCGCCGGGGTGCGGATTAATCTGATTTTCAATGGTGCCCGTCGGCCAGGTGGTCGCAATGTGTTGCTGGATGAGCCGGTGAAACTGCCCGGTATGACGCACCCGGCGTTCCTGGTGGCCGATCTGGCCGCGCTACGGGCCTGGTTGGAACGGGAAGCCATCGTCATTACCGAAGGGCCGAAACGGATCGGTCCGCGCCGGGTGGCGCTGTTTATCCGCGATCCCGACGGCAACGTTCTCGAATTCAATCAACTGATTCCCGAGCAGGACTGATTCCTCGATAGGAGAGCAATGATGAAGCTGTATGATCTGGAGCCTTCGGGCAATTGCTATAAAGTGCGTTTGTTCGCCGCGCTGGCGGGGTTGCCGCTGGAGATCGAAGCGGTGGATTTTCTCGCCGGCGAACATAAAGGAGAACGTCTTGCCGCGCTGAATCCCTGGGGAGAATTGCCCATCCTAGAGGACGGCAAGTTGGTGTTACGGGATTCCCAGGCGATATTGGTGTATCTGGCCGGGCGCTATGGCGGCGAGGCGTGGTGGCCAGGGGAGGCGCACCTTCAGGGGGAGGTGATGCAATGGCTGTCGGTGGCCGCCAATGAAATACAGCATGGCCCCAATGCCGCGCGCCTGGTCGACAAATTCGGTTATGCCCTGGACAAGGCGTTGGCGCTGGAACGCAGCGAGCGGATTCTGGAATTGCTGGATAAGCATTTGGCGACGCATCAATGGCTCGCCGCCGGCCGGCCCACCATCGCCGAATGCGCGGTGTTTCCTTACCTGGCGGTGGCCTGGGAAGGGGGCGTGGACCCGCGTCCCTATCGTCATGTGAACGCCTGGATGGAGCGAGTCAAAGCGCTGCCAGGGTTTCAACCCATGCCCGGGATTTAGTCAGAGGTCGCTACAGGGCCGCTGTGGGAGACTTGCTTGCAAGCGAATTCTTTGGAAACGGGAGCCCGATTCGCTTGCAAGCAAGCCTCCCACAGTGGCTTCGCAGGCCGGTCTTCTTGCCGCCGCAAATCACTCGGTGGTGGAGTAGAGGGTGAATGGCCGGGCCATGGCGTACCGTTCCAGCACCTCGTCCCGCCAGTCTTTTGCCGTCAGGCGGGCCAACAGGCGCGGTTCCGCATTGGCTTCCCCTGAGCGCTGATAAAACGCCTGTTTCCAGCGGTATTCAAAGGGGTGCCCGGAAACGCTGTGTTCCCGCCCCACTTCCGCCCGTAGTGATCGTAGCGCACATTGCCAGTCCTCCAGGGGCATCGCCGCCAAAAGTGTGCCGGCGTGTTCAAGAAAGCCGGCGAGGGCCGCTTGCAGCACTCTCTGTCCGTGAGCCGGCGATTGCACCAGTAGCAGCAGGCCGCAGTGGCCGTCCGCTTCCTCTTGGTAACGGCAGTCCACCCAATAGCCCAATTGTTGTTGCAGTCGCAGTTGCTGATAAAAGGGAACGGCCAGATGACGTTGCAATAACCGCCAGCATAGACGGTCCAGCGCGTTGCGTCGTGGCGCCGGCAGATAAAGCAGGCGCGCGTGATCCGGAAAGGCGCAGGGGACCGCCTGCTCTCCGGTGGGGATCGCCGCGACGCTGGCGGTGTGCGTGGCGGCATCGGGGACAAAGCGGGCGGTTATGGGAGACAGGGCGGTGCTCAGCTGTGTCTCCGGCCAGGCTTGTGGGTAGGCGCAGCACCACGACGTGGGAGAGGAAAGAGGTCTCTGGTTTTCCCGCGCCACGCCATCAAGTCGATCCCGCAAAACCTGGAGCAGGCGGTGCGCCGGTGCCGCTGCGTCGAGTTGCCGGCGCCAGATCCGGTGCCGGTGTTTGATCAGGCCTTCCCAGCGGGCATCCAGCGGCGCGAACAGGGTCGCCAGTGTTGTCCGGATCGCCGAGTCATCAACGGGAAGATCCAGTATCAGATTGGTGCCGCTTTGATGGACACCGGCTTTGGGACCTGTGCACGACACATGCTCCAGCAGCAGGCGCCAATGCAGGCTCAGCCGTTCCAGCGCCGTTATCTGATCACCGGGCCAGTGCCAACCGAGTCTGAGGGTCTCCCCGGTTTCAACCGGGACGCGGATGAGCCTCTTCAAGGGGGGCGGCATCGTGGTGGTTGTCGCCGGTAGCGCCAGCGATGTCCGGAACGGATCAGCGACTGCCGGCCGTTGTCGTGGAATGGGGCGGCAAGGGGTACCGGTCCAGGGGGTGAAGTGAGTGAAGTCCCGGCCATCGTCATGATCGATGACCAGCGCGCCGTTGTCGCTCAGCACCTTCAGAGCAGTACGCCAGGTGTGGTCATCGGGCAGAGCCGGGGGCGCAAGCAAGGTATCGGCGTCCGCTTCCGGCTCCCCGGCAACACGGCGTGCCAGATAGCACAGGCGCGCCAGCCGGGCGTCCGGCGGCGCGGGAAAACCTTCCGGGTCCGGGGCGGTCAGCCGCACCGTTGATGGCCATTGTGAGGGCAGGTAATCCGCCATCCGTGACAGCCACTGCTCCAGCATGGCGGCGCACTCCTGGCCGCGTCCGGGGCTGTCCAGCAGAATCTGGCACTCCCCCTGATTCCGCTGGCGCCGTTGTCCGGTCACGGTAATCGTTGACGCCATGCCGGCGGCGCGCAAGCCGCCCAGTGCGCCGTGAAGGCCGGGTTCCCGCAGCCAGTGGCGCAGCCAGGGCCAGACCCGTTCCTCCTCCGGCAGGGGAAACAGCAGCGCGCAGCCGGTATCGGACTGTGGGGCCCGCCAGAGCCAGTCCTGTTGCCGAATGTTGCTGGGGAAGGCGGTGGGCAGAGGAGGCCGGGATGGAGTTGGGCCGGCGGGCAGCGGCGAGAGCGCTTCCGTCAGCACGCCATCCACATTGTCTGGTAGCGCGCCCCGCAGAATCAGGGCCATGTTGCCGGCGCGGAACCAACGGGCATGAAAAGCCCTGACCTCACCGGTCAAGGAGGCCAGGGGGGCACTCAGGCTGTGGGTGTTGCCGGCGGTGAAGCGGGCCAGCGGATGCGACGGCCGTGCAAGCCGCGCCAATAGCGCCTGACGATGCAGGCGTGGATCGGCCAGCCGGGTTCGGAACTCGGCGTCCAGAATCCGTCGTTCCCGTGCCACTGATTCCGGTGTCAGCAAGGGGCGGCTAAGCATGTCGATCAGATGCGCCAGGCAAGGCGCGAGGCCCTCCGCGTCCACGGTGAAAAAGAACGCCATGGTGTCGTCCAGGGTACTGGCGTTGTAGCGCCCATTCCAGCCCTGGACGCGGCGGGCGAAGTGGTGAACTTCGGGGTAACGCTCGCTGCCGGTGAACAGAACGTGCTCAAGCAAATGTGCCAGTCCCGGCCGGGTTTCCGGTTCATCGTGGCTGCCCGCGCCGACTTGCAGCACGGCTGTCACCTGCTGGCCCGCCGTCGGCAGCAACAGGGTGCGCAGACCACTATGGTGATGATGAAGGCGTGCCTGGGCACCAGAGCGTGGCAAGCGTCGCCGGTCGTGGACAGTGAACGCGGTCACTGGCCGGACTCCCGGCCAATGGCGTCATGGTGCCGGTAGAACGCCAGTTCCCGTTCCAGCACCAGCGCCCGGTTGCGTGGCGAGCGAAAGCCGTGCTGCTCATCGGCGAAGCGCACGCACTCCACCGGCACGCCGTTGGCGTGCAACGCCGCCACCATGGCCTCGGTTTGTTCCGGTAGCACGACGGCGTCGCGCAGGCCCTGGAAAAACAGGGTTGGCGTGCGTAGACGCGAGGCGTTGGCCAGCGGTGAGCGAGCCTGATAGCGGCTCGCGTTCCGTTCAGGATCACCGATCAGCCAGTCGATGTAGTCCGCTTCGAACTTGTGCGTTTGCCGGCGCAACCGGAGCGGATCGCTGACGCCGTACAAGCTGGTGGCGGCGCGGAATGTGGTCGGCGCGCGGGCCAGAGTGTTGAGCACGGTGAAGCCGCCGGCGCTTTGTCCCCGCAGGAACAGCCGGCGCGGATCCGCCAGCCGTTCCCTTATCAGTGCCTTCACCGCGTACAGCACATCGTCGACGTCGCTGACGCCCCACTGTCCCGCCAGGGACTGACGATATGCACGGCCGAAGCCGACGCTACCCCGGTAATTCAGGTCCAGCACCGCGAATCCGCGCTGAGTCCAGAACTGTATCGCCGGATTGAACAGCGGAAAGCTGGCCGAAGTCGGGCCGCCGTGGACGGTCACCAGCAAGGGCGGCGGCGTACAGTCGCCGGGGCAGGGCGGGTAGTAAAAGCCGTGGCAGGTTGTCTGGCCGGCGCTGGCGAACCTCCACGCTTCTGGTTCCGATACTACTGATGCTCCAAGCGATTCGCTGCCAAGCGGAGCGCCGCCCGGGCCTCTTCCCACAAAGGGAACCACAAAGCCGCTGTGGGAAGCCGCCTTGGCAGCGAATGAAGGTGGCCTCCGAATGCGGGGGGATACCGTGGTCGCTTCCAGAGGCAGAGGCGCCGAATCGAGTGTGGAAACACCGCCTTCTCCGGCGTTCAGATGCAATAACGCGGTGCCCCGGCGTGGCCCGGCGGCGAGACAGAACACGCCCAGGGGGCCGGCGCTGATGGCGAGAAAATGCTGATAGCCCGAAGGCATCGCCGCTGGCGCGACGGTTTCTTTCGTAACGCTCAAATGGCCCCGGCCGTCCCGCCACCAGGCCACCACCGGGCTGCCGTCCGGCAGGGTATCGTAATGGCGGGAGCCGAGCAGCCAGGGGCTGGGGGTGTGGTCTGCTTCCCTGCCGGGCAGACATCGCCAGTGTCCATGCTCGAAGCGCCATGGGCGCCAGTGTCCGCTGCCGTCGAACAGGCAGAGCAAGCGTCCTTGCCGGTCGAAACGGGGTTGTTGTGTCGAGTGGCCCGGTGTGTCGAGGCCGGCGAGGGCCGTCCCGGGCAGGCCGTCGTCCGCCAGGCTGACGTGACGCAGGCGGCTGGCCGTCCAGGGTTGGTGGGGGCGATCCCATTCCACCCAGGCCAACTGTTGGCCGTCGTCACTGATGGCGGGGGAGGCATAAAAATCAGCCCCCTCGCTCAGTATCCGCAAGACGCGATCGCGCCCCACCGCCACCAGCCGGTGCCGGGTTTTCGGATTTCCCGGCCGCTCCTCCACGGCGATGATCCGGTCACGGCGATGGTCGTAGGCCAGCCCGCCGTAGCGGCGATCCGGGTGGTCGGTGAGCGGATGGCATCGCGGTTCCGAAAACCCCTGCCAGTAAAGCTGCTGGTCGTCTTCGTTGACAAAGGCCAGGCCATCTTCGCCCAGGCACAGGGCACTGCCGCCATACTCGTAGACCCGCGAGCGCACGCTGAACCCTTCCGGTGTCAGAGTGCGGCGGCCCTCCGTTGTCCACTCCTGAACTCGAAAGCGGCCGTCGCGGGGATCGCTGCGAGTCCAGATCACCCGTTGCGCGTTGCTGTGCAACTCGCCGAACTCCACCGTTGCCGCCACCGCCTGATGGGCGCTCAGTGGTGATGGTGAGGCCGGATCAGCCCCGGTAGATAAGCCGGGCATTGCGTTCATTGCGGTAGGTCAGTGGTGGTACCTGATCCAGGGGCGTGCCGGCTTGTCCCCGTGCCGCCAGGATGACGTGGTGATGCGGCGACTTGGCGCACACCGGATCGGCGTTGGTGGCATCGCCGGTGAGCATGTACGCCTGGCAACGACAGCCGCCGAAGTCCTCGTGCTTCTCGTCGCAGGAGCGGCAAGGTTCCGGCATCCAGGCGTCGCCCCGGAAGTGATTGAAACCCGGAGAGCGCCGCCAGATGGTTTCGATGGTGTGCTCCCTGACGTTGGGAAAATCGATCGGCAGCTGCCGGGCGCTGTGGCAGGGTAGCGCGGTGCCGTCCGGGGTGATGGTGAGGAACATACTGCCCCAGCCGTTCATGCAGGGTTTCGGCCGCTCTTCGTAATAGTCCGGCACCACGAAGATTAACTGGCAGGGATTGGCGGTGTCTTCCTGGCGGCGCCGATAGTCCGCCACCACCTGTTCCGCCCGTTGCAACTGCACCCGCGAAGGCATCAGGCCTTGCCGGTTCAAGTGAGCCCAGCCGTAGTACTGACAAGTGGCCAGTTCCACATAGTCGGCCTCCAGGTCCAGGCACAGCTGGATAATATCGCCGATACGGTCGATGTTGTGCCGGTGAATCACCACGTTGAGCACCATGGGAAAACCGTGCTCTTTCACCGCCCGGGCCATTTCCAACTTATGCTGGAATGCCTTGCGGGAGCCGGCCATCAGCTGATTGCCGGCTTCTTCAGCGTCCTGGAAGCTGATTTGAATGTGATCCAGGCCGGCGTCCGCCAGGGCGGCGACCTTGTCCCGGTTCAGTCCCATGCCGGAGGTGATCAGGTTGCTGTAATAACCCAGTTCGCGAGCACCGGAGACCAGCTCGACCAGATCCGGCCGGGTCAACGGTTCGCCGCCGGACAGCCCCAATTGAGCCGCCCCCATGGTCCGCGCCTGAGCGAACACGTCCAGCCATTGTTCGGTATTCAGCTCCTTATCCTGGTCGGCGAAGTCCACCGGGTTGGAGCAATAGGGACATTGCAGCGGGCAGCGGTAGGTCAGCTCCGCCAACAGCCACAAAGGTGGCCCGGGACGCGTCTCAACGGTTGCTGAGCCAGTGATTGCCATGGGCGGCCTCGAGAAAATCCAGCACGTCCGCTTCCAGGTCCGGTACTTCCGGGAAGCGCTGATGCAGCGTGGCAACGATATCCGCGACGCTGCGCTCGCCGTCCACCAGTGTGAGAATCTGGGCGGCGCTGTCGTTCAGTTTCACCATGCCTTCCGGGTACAGCAGCACATGGGCCTGTTGCGCCGGCTCCCATTGCAGGCGGAAACCCCGGCGCAACAGAGGAACGGCGTCTTGATGTGGTGCGCTCATTGCCGTAACCCCCGGTGCCAGACGCCTTCCTCGGTGACGGTGTGGTAAGGCGGCCGTTCCAGTTCGTAGGCCATGCTCATGGCGTCGAGCATGGTCCACAGAATATCCAGCTTGAACTGCAGAATGTCCAACGCCCGCCGCTGGGCTTCGCGGGTGGTGAAATGATCCAGCGTGATGCGCAGACCGTGTTCCACGTCGCGCCGTGCTTCGCCCATGCGGTTGCGGAAGTAGTGATAGCCCTCCTCGCCGATCCACGGATAATGCCGGGGCCAGCTGTCCAGCCGCGACTGGTGAATCTGTGGCGCGAACAGTTCGGTCAGTGACGAGCAGGCCGCGTCCTGCCAACTGGCGGTGCGGGCGAACTGTACGTAGGCGTCCACCGCGAAGCGCACCCCGGGCAATACATGTTCCTGGGAGCGGATTTCCTCGGCGTTCAGGCCCACCGCCTCGCCCAGGTGGACCCAGGCCTCGATGCCGCCTTCGCCGCCGGCGGCGCCATCGTGATCATGAATGCGTTGCACCCATTCGCGGCGGACCTCCCGGTCCCGACAGTTGGCGAGGATGGCGGCGTCCTTTACCGGAATATTCACCTGATAGTAATAGCGGTTCGCCACCCAGCCCTGAATCTGCCGACGGCTGGCGCGGCCTTCGTACATGGCCACGTGATAAGGATGATGGATGTGGTAGTAACGGCCCTTGTCGCGCAGCGCCTGTTCGAATTCGGCGCGGCTCAGCGGCAGGGCGGAAGCCATTTCGCTCATAATCGGATCGCCATTCCATCGTAGGCCACCTCGACCCCCTGGCTTTCCACCCGGGCGCGCTCCTCGGAGCCGTGGTCGAGGATCGGATTGGTGTTATTGATATGGATGAGTATTTGGCGCTGAGGTTCCGGCAGACCGGCCAGCAAGGCCAGCATGCCGTCCGGGCCGCTCTGCGGCAGGTGGCCCATTTCACTGGCTGGCTTGGTACCAACGCCGGCGTGACTCATTTCGTCCTCGCGCCAGAAGGTGCCGTCCACCAACAGACAATCGGCGCTGGCCATCAGGGTGCGTAAGTCGGCGTCCACCTGGCCCAGGCCGGGCGCGTAGAACAGGCGCTGGCCGGCGCTGTCTTCCACCAGCAGACCGATGTTGTCACCGGGATGGGGATCATTACGGTGTGGTGAATAGGGCGGAGCGGCGCTGCGTAGCGGGATTGGCGTGAGTCGCAGCCCCGGGCAACAAGGGAT
The DNA here is from genome assembly GCF_009846745.1 of Alcanivorax xiamenensis. NCBI lineage: Bacteria > Pseudomonadati > Pseudomonadota > Gammaproteobacteria > Oceanospirillales > Alcanivoracaceae > Alcanivorax > Alcanivorax xiamenensis. The sequence continues at coordinate 27,271 of NZ_AQPF01000040.1, forward strand.
GCGGAACTCACCGGACAATGGGATCGGGTTCCAGCGCAGTCCGCCGTTCCAGTGATCGAGAATGCGGAACAGCGGGAAGCCAGTGCACAGATCCTGGTGCACCATCTCGGTACACCATACCTCATGGGGGCAGCCTTCGCGCAGCATCAGCAGCCCGGTGGTGTGATCGATCTGGCTGTCCATCAGAACGATGGCGCCGATGGCGGTGCCGCGCTTGCCGTCCGTCCGGCGTAAGTCCGGTGTACTTTCCAGTTGGGCACGAATGTCCGGCGAGGTATTACACAGAATCCAACGCTCGCCATCGTCGGACAAGGCGATGGAGGATTGGGTGCGGGGCAACGCGTCGATGGTGCCCTGGCGCAGCCCGGCGCAATTGGCGCACTGGCAATTCCACTGAGGAAAGCCGCCGCCGGCCGCCGAGCCGAGAACTCGGATATACATAGGCGTCAGAGCCTGATACGAGAGCGTGGTCCCGCGGATCCCGCCAACGCGGGCCCGCGGGCACCAGCGTTAGCGATTGGAGATGTACATGGTGACTTCAAAGCCGATGCGCATATCCACATAGCTGGGTTTGGTCCACATAGCGAGCTCCTCGATTGTTATTCGTGTCAGAGATTGGCCGTGATCGGCCGATTCATTTGAGCACTGCCCGGGGAATCGGATCACTGCTACTTTAGTACTGAATGTGCCGGTCCATAGGTCCCGACCCAAACACGTTAACATGGCGGTCCCAATTGTAGGAGCCCGTCGGGGCGGCCCTCCGCTGATGGCCGATCCTGGCCTCTGGCGTTGGCACATTCGCTTGCAAGCAAGCTTCCCACCGTGGCCCTGTAGAAAGGCTGTGGGAGACCAGCTTGCTGGCGAATTCCGGCCTTCGGTGTTGGGCCATTCGCTTGCCAGCAAGCTTCCCACAGTGGCTTCGTGGTTGGGTTTGTGGGAGCCAGCCCTGCTGGCGAATTCACAGGCGAGTGACGCTTTCGTTTGGCATCAACGCCCCTCACCATGTCGTTTCGGTCAGGCGTCCGGAGAACGGCTTGCCCATAATGAGAATCCACTATTGGATACGCTGACCGGAGGCCTCGTGCGTATTTTACGGCTGCTCTGTTTTTCTCTGGTTCTCTCCATGTCTCTCGCGGCCGCCGCCGATCAGGCGCTGGACCTGACCCCCGCGCAGCAGGCCGAGCTCAAACGCTATGCTCCGGGGGTGGCGTTGACCCCGGAGCTGGCGGCGAAGCTGCGCGCCATCGCCTTTGATCAGAGTCGCTCGTTGGATGAGCGGATTCAGGCAATGCAAAAAGTGGCGGGCTACACGCCCGGCGAGCCGGTTAAGCGCCGTATTTGTATCTGGGACATCGCCGGCCGCGCGGGCCCGATCTTCAAGGCCGCCGAGGACCAGCGAATTCGGGTTTTGAAGTACGGCGTGGATCTTGAGATGGTGCCCTACACCAGCGAAAGCGTAGTGGTGGAGGATCTGAAAGCGGGCATTTGCGACGCCGCCCTGATCAGTGGCCTGCGCGCCCGTTTATTCAATCAATATACCGGTACCATTGATGCCATCGGTGCCTTGCCCTCCGACGATCACATGAAGCTGCTGTTGCGCGCCATGGCCAGCCCGAAAGTGGCGCCGCGGATGGTGGCCAACGGCTATGTGGTGCTGGGTATCGCGCCGGCCGGGCCGGCCTATGTCTTCGTCAATGACCGCGCCATCAATACATTGGCCAACGCCGCCGGAAAACGGGTGGCGGTATTGGACTACGATCCGGTTCAGGCGGAAATGGTGGCACGGATTGGGGCCACGCCGGTCAATTCCGACATCGTTTCCGCGCCGAACAAATTCAACAATGGGGTGGTGGATGTGCTGGCGGCGCCGATCGTGGCCTATGAAGTGCTGGAGTTGTACAAGGGCATGCGTCCCAATGGTGGCATCATCAATTACCCGCTAGCGCAGATCACCATGCAATTGATCGGGCGCGCCGATAAATTTCCCAATGAAGTGGCGCAACTGGTGCGCGAGGAATTCTTCAACGGCTACGACCGGATCATGGCGCGGCTGGCGCAGGAACAGGCGAAGGTACCGGATCACTGGTGGATAGAAATTCCAGCCGAGGATAAACGCGAGTACGAACTGATGATGCAGGATGCCCGGTTGACCCTGCGAGGGAAGGGCTACTACAGCGCGGATATGTTGACCCTGGAACGCAAGGTGCGCTGCAAACTGGATTCCAGCCGGGGGGAATGCGTCAATCCGGTGGAATAGAGCCGTTGACAGTTGATGGTGAATAATTGACAGCGCAAAGAACAAACGGCCAGATCATTAGCCGCTGTGGGTGCTTGCTTGCAAGCGAATGGGGTTCGCTTTAGCTGTTTGCAATATTCGCTTGCTAGCGAGCTTCCCACAGCGAAAGGCAGGAGAACAACGTCAGGTGCACTCGGCCCGGGAGGCGTCCAGCTTGCAGCGGATCTTGCGCATGATAGTCAGCATGTCCGGATCGTAATAGCCTTGATCGCGGAGCTGATCGCGAGCTTCCTGCATCATCAGTTCGTATTCCGCTTTATCCTCATCGGGAATCTTAACCCACCATTTTGGGTCCACCGCCTTTGATTCCTGTTCCACCTGCCGCCGGAAGCGGTCGAAGTTCTCATAAAAATAACTGCGTGATTTCTGGAACATCTCCTTGGGAAAACGATCGGTCTTGGCGATAACCTGCAGGGTCAGTTGCACCAGCGGATAGTCGATAATGCCGCCGTCCGGAGAGAGCCCTTTATACAGTTCCAGGGCCTGATAAACCGCCAGGGGGGCGAAGATTACGTCCACCGAACCGTTATTGAATTTAGTGGAGAAGTTGGTGACATCGGAATCCACTGGCGTGGCGCCCACCTGCGACACCAGGCCGGCCTGGGTTTCATCGTATTCCAGCACCGCCACTTTCTTGCCGGCGGCCTTGTCCAGCGTATTGATTTCGCGATCATTGACGAAAATATAGGCGGGGCCCGCCGGAGCGAAACCGGCCACGGAGTAATTACCGCCTTCCAGTTTGTCCGCCATCTTCGGGCTGGCCAGAACCTGGGAGATGATGTGCAAGTGATCCATGCTGGGCACCGCGCCGATGGCATCAATGGTACCGGCAAACTTATTGAAGCCGCGGGCGCGGATCCCGGTCACCAGCGCGGCATCACAAACACCGGCCTTCAGATCCTCGGTGGCGATCAGCTCACTGGTATAGGGCAGCAATTCCACATCCAGACCCCAGGAAAGCGCGGTGGTCTTCCAGTCGCGGGCGCTGTTCATGATCGGCCCGGCATTGCCGACGATGTCGAACACGCACACTTTGCGCTTGATCGGTTCCGCCAGGGTGGGCAGGGAGAGGGCGATGAGCAAGGGGGTAAGCAAGTACAACGCGGTTCTTTTCATTGGGGGCTCCGTGATCCGACAGAAAATCGGGTCTGTTTTCGCTGTCGAGAGGCTGGCTTCGCTAGGCGTGTGTGGAAACGCGTCCACGAGGGCTTTGAAAAACAGGTCATACCGGACGCTCAGGGCATCGTGACGATACGCGTTTGAATGTATCAGCGGGTATGGGGGCGATCAATTTACCGTACTGGCCGCATCGCCATGGAAGGCAGCAGAAACAGCCAATTGCTTTGCTGGCGGACCGGTGTGGCGCGGTGGTTGGGGAAGGACGTGAAGGACACGGCTTGGCAACTGATCCGATGTCAGCGGCCAAGGAGCGTCCCCAAATCCCGTCGTCGCTGCCAAAGAGGCCAATGCCGCCCTTGTAAACCGCGCGGGTTTACCTCTCATAAAGAGCGAACAAGTGAACTCTAGGGGGCGATTGGAGGCAAAAAAATGACTAAGCGGAAACGCGCTTATTGCGATTTATTTGGTTCCTGTGTGTGGATGCAAAAAACCGGACGTAAGAACCTGAGAAAGGCGCAAAAACGGGTATACAAAGGCGGTTTCAATATACACCGATTTGTAATCAAGTGAGCGTTTGCTAATCCCGGAAAAGGCTTTAAACGGAGTGCTTAAAAAGGGGACAGGAAATACAAAATCATTGTCTTATTAAAAGTGCACGACTGTAAATATTAAAGGGTTCCTAAAGAGCTCTAAAAGCGTTAGGGTTTTAGTTTCATAACCGTACCAGGAAGTAATGTTATGTAAGCCCGGCGCGGCCTGGGCCGGGGAAGCTCAGCGAAATCAATAACAAGGAGAAGCGCTATGAGCAGCAAGGAACGCGTTTTGCTGCAAGGTGTCCCTCACTATGTAGTGCATAAAACCCGAGACGGCAGCCCGATCTTTCGTACCACGGTGGATTTCAACTACTGCGAGCGGCAGCTGTTGGAATTGCGCAGGGAGTACGAAGTCGAGATCCACGCCTGGTGTCTGCTGCCCGGCGAAGTCCATTTGTTGATCACCCCCACCGGGCGGGCCACGGAAGTCTCCCGCTTCATGAAAGGCTTGTCCTGCCGCACCGCGCTGTTCTTCAAGAAGATCCATGGGGAGGAGTCGCCCTGGGAAAGCCGCTTCCTGTCCACGCCGGTGCAACCCAGCCAGTGGGTCCTGACCATCATGCGGATGATTGAGCTGCTGCCAGTGACGATGGGGCTGGTGCAGAAGATCAATCAGTACGCCCATAGCAGCTTGCGCATGCGCTGCGAGAAGACCCAGACAAGCTGGCTGGACGACCCGGAACCGTATCTGCGTTTGGGGGCGAACCGGGATGAGCGTCGCCTCGCCTACCGGGAATATCTGCGTATGGGCAACAACCCGAAGGAAGTGGACTTCATCGTCAACGCGGTGACCCGGGGGCTGGTTACCGGCTCGGACCGCTTCATCCGTGAAGTGGCGGAAAAATACGGTGAGCGTGTGTATGGCCGGCCCCGGGGGAGGCCCAGAAAGAGCCCAAGACAGGAGGGTGAAAGCCCACCGGGCGACGACAGTGAAGAATAATCGGCGGTGCGTTGATCAAGAGGTCTTTTGGCAATGAACCGTCTTGCTCTGATCGCCGTGCTGGGTCGCGCCGCACGCTACCTGATATCGCTGGTGCTGCTTGGCGTGTTGGTATACTTGGTGGTGTGGACCGTGACGCTGCTGATCCACGGCCCCAAGCCGCCGGAACGGATGCCCGCGGACGATCTCCCCGTAACCGCGGCTTCGCGAAACCCAACGCTGACGAAAGTGGAAATCGAGAGCTGGAATCTGTTCGGTGAGTACCTGTCCGGGAGCGGTACGGTTGAAGTGCATTCCGATGCTCCAGAAACCCGGATGAAACTCACCTTGCTCGGCGTTTTCCATAACCGGATGGACCAGCACGGCTGGGCGATCATCCAGCCGGAAGGCGGGGAAGCGGGGCTGTATCACGTGGGCGATGAGCTGATCCGTGGCGCCACTCTGAATGCATTACGGGTCGATCACGTGTTGCTCAAGCGGGGAGGGCGCTTGGAAAAGTTGCCGCTGCTGGCCTGGGAGGCAATGCCGGGGATCGTGGCCTCGGTGGAACCGGCGCCGGATGACAAGACCGGCGGTGATCCGGAAGTGGAAAAGCTGCTGAGTGACCGGGACAAGGCCATGAAAACCATGGGGGTGGAACCGGTGAGCCCGGAGACCGCCAATGGCTACCGGGTGATCGATGAAGAGGGAGACCTGGTCAAGAAGTTCGGCTTCCAAAAAGGCGACGTTATCTTTTCCGCCAATGGCTATCCACTGGGAACCAAGGAAGACGACCTGTTGGCCCGCCGCTCCGTGGTGGATAGTGGCATTGGTGAGATCATCGTGAGGCGGGGAAGCAAGGAGTTTCTGATCGAGTATCGGACCGGCAACGGGAATATTCGAGGCATGGCCGCCCTGACCGCGAAACCCTCCGAAGGCGGGTAGTCCCTGGGGATCACACTACGAAGCCGCTGTGGGAGCCAGCTTGCTGGCGAATCTTTTCATCTTTGTGCCGTTATTAACCAGCAAGCCGGCTCCCACGGATCAAGCGGTTCACAGGTACGCCGCTTCAAGCTGTGGGAGGGCAGAAGGGTGTGCTAAGGTTTTCCTGTTTGAATCATCCCTTGTGCAAGGAGAGCGGAATGACCGATGACAGCCGGGTTGGTCAGGTTGGTGAGTCCTGGAATGATACGTTTGCCTCACGGGCCATGAATATGCCGCCGGATCCCGTTCATATGGAGACCTATGACGAATATCCGAGCAAGTTCAGCCCTCTGTTTTTCGTGGTGATCGCGCTTGCCGTGTTCACCGGCGTCTGCAGTTTCTCCCTCTACAGGAGCGGCAATACCAGTGGGTGGCTGATTCTGCTGGTCATGACATTACTGCTGTTGCTTGTACTTCGTGCTTTTCCCAGGCCCGTCGGTCACCGGGACATCGCCTATGAAAACGGCCTGCTGATCCCCGCCATTGTAATCGAGACCAAGCCGCTGACCTTGCTGGCCCTGGCCGATATGCGTGGGCAAGAGGATGTGGATCTGGTGTGGGGGTGTCTGAAGCTGCCCGTGAAGCAACTGCCCAACCACACCATCGCCATTGATGAGAAAGTGCCCTGCGTCTCGATGTTTGGAATGCCGGAGAACGGCTACTGGAGCCTTTTCCTGCCCCGCCCGGTGGCCTGGGGTTACAGCGATCCAACCCTGGTGAAAAAAGTAACCGAAAGCCTCACCGTGGACGATGAGGATGACATTGATGAATGGGCGGTGTTGCAAGAACTCAAGGATGCCATGAAAAAAGCACCGAATAACAAGGTGATCTACTTCGACGCGGCCCTACAGAAAACCGATAAGCCATAGAGTAAAAGAGCGCTGCCATTTCTGATTCCCGCGGAGCCGGGAAGCCACTGTGGGAAGCTTGCTGGCAAGCGAATCCCGGTTCGCGAACCGGAACCGAGCCAGAATCCCCGACCTGATCAGCGAAAGACGTCTTCCAGCTCTTCCACCTCGTAAGGCCGGTCGATCCAGTCTTCCAGCTGTTCCCGGCTGGCGCCGTTCAGTTTGACATCGATGTGTTCAGGGACTGTACCGAAACGGCGTATCAACTGACGCCGCAGAATATTTCGGGCCTCGGCGGTGGAACCTTCCTCCCGACCTTCCTCCCGACCTTCCTCCAAACCTATTTCCCGACCTTCCTCTCGGCCTTTGGTGAGCCCTTCCCGGCGGAATTGGGCTTTCCACTCTTGTATGCGTTCTTCCAGCATGGTGTTCGCCTCCTGTAAGTTTCGAACTTCCCGCCAGCTGATTTCCGGAGCCAGACTGGGGCCCCGGCGATGTAGCCATTCCAGAATAGCTTGTCTGAGTTCACTCTGCTCAGGCCCCTTGAGCCATTCTAGCAAATGGGAGAAGGCCCGAGACAGGTCTTCCGGGGCCTGGCTTTGCTCCAGCCGGAATATGGCGGCGACCAGATTACGCTGCCCAGGCAGGGCGCCCTCGTGAAGCAGAGCGCCCTCATCCAAAAGTAGAAACTGTAGCCGGGGCAAATAGGGGAGCACGGCGTGGGGAGGGGGCTGAATCAAATTGTCCAGGGCCACCGGAGCGCGCCAACGTCCCTTTCCGTTGTACAGCACTATGGGCAGTACCGGTGGTAACCGGCGGTCTGGGCTTAGTTCCTTACGCCGGATCAGGTCCTGATACAGCAGACCGATGTAAGTGAGGATACGCACCGGCATGAAGCGCTCCACCGTGGACTGAAACTCCAGCATCAGATAGAGATAAACCCATTCGCGTTTCCAGCGTACCCGCCAGAGCGCGTCATTGTGGCGGCTAAGCAGATCCCCGGTAGCGTAGCCGTCACTGACCTTTTCCAGTGAATCCAGATCCAGCTCCCGGACCCAGTCCCCTTCCATGAACCCAAGCAGCAAATCCCGCATCAGAGCGCGATGCGAAAACAGAAATTTATAAGCGGTGTCGTGCTCCCCCATGAATCCTCCCCAAATCAGCAGGGGAGTAATATGACGCGCACTCCGCGATCCGTCTGTCAGCCCTGACGGAAAGAACCGTCAGTCGAAAGTGGCGGGTAGTGTAGGAAGGCTCCCTTAGGGGAGGGCACGAAGCCGCTGTGGGAAGCTTGCTCGCAAGCGAATCGCGACTCGTATGCGCCACGTTTCGTCCGCATTCGGGCAACCAGGAACTCAGCGGCCTTCCCGAGTGTGCCAGAGCCGTAGCATATAGAGGGTGGATTCCTGAATCTCGTAGCGCATCTCGTAATCCCCGACCAGCAATCGTCTGACTTCACGAGGCTCGAAATCAAAAAGCCGCTCACCGAGACGTGGGTCGGTCAGCAGGACGGTGGGAGCTTCGGTTAATGCCTGCACAGCCCGCACGGCGGCCTGTTTGTTCACGGGGGCCAGAAATTCGTATAAACGAGCCAGATCGGAAAGCGCTTTGCTGGTCCACTTGAGCTCCATCAGCGCGGTACTGGCTGGGGCTCATCGGTACCCAGGCTGTCCGCCCACGCCTGCACGGCCTGATGGTCGATGACGCGACCGGCGTCCACGTCAGCCAGAGCCTCGCGGGTGAGTCGCTCTCGCTCATCTTCCTGATCGAGCCAGGCAGCCAGCGCCTGTTTCATGATCCAGCCGCGGGAGCGCTCCAGCCGTTGGGCCATCTGGTCGACTCTTTCCGCCATGGGAAGGGGGATATGGGCCGTCAATACCTTGGTTTCTGTCCGGGCCATGATGGGGCTCCTTGGATATATATGATTCAAAGTTAATCATAGTGATTCAAGCCGAATCACTCAAATGAATTATCTGTCTGGATAGCAGAATCAGTATGGGGAGAAGAAAGGTTCCGGTCTGTCAGCCCTGACGGAAAACTCTGTCCGTCACAAGCAAAGGGTAGTGTAGGAAACATCCCCCCGGACAACAAACCACCTCACAACAAATCCGCTGCAGGAGCTTTGTCCGGGCGGCGGGCCGCTGCAAGCGAATATCGACTACCGCCTCTCCACCGCACAACCCCAAGGCCATCTCTGCCCTTATGGCTTCGCACTCGCTCCTCCGCCAACAGTTTCTCCACTGTGGGAAGCTTGCTAGCAAGCGAATAACCGCCGTTCCTTCTCTCCCCCAACATCCCCACAGAAACCCATGTCACCTTCGCCAACCTTTTTAGCCTAAAAAAATAATTACCCCAGAAGTTCCTTGGCAACTTCTGGGGTAATTAAAACGACAAAAAAGATCAAAAAAATACCCCAGAAGTTCCCCAAAAATGGCGCAGAAGTGAGAGGTTAAGTGTTTGATTTTGAAGGGGTGTTTTCTTTTAAATAAATAAAGTTTGGTTTTCAGGAAATTATTCTTTGTTTTTGTCTTGTTGCTTTTTGTGGTTTTGATAGGGTCGAAAGTCCGGCGAGGGGGGATCACCCAAACCGGATAACTGAATCATGACGAACCACGGAAGTAGTAACGATTCGTTCGACTAAATATGGAGAAGATCATGAGTAAAGAAATTTTGAAAATGGTATGTTGTAGCACATTGGGTTTGGCAGCATACGCAATGAGCAACCAAGCCTTGGCCCAATCATGCGATCCTGCAAGCGCAACATCAAGTCAATGGGATTGTGTTCAGTATCAAGATAGTCGAGGTGGGCTTGATTTGACTTATCATGCTGCACCTACAAATCAGTGGTTTGGTTATAACAGTGGGGATACTTCATATAACCTTCAACTGACTAACGGCAATACGGATAATGGCTTTATTTTCTACGGAACTAATGTCGATTTGGTAACTCCGTTGATTACAGTGTCATGCAACCTGGCACTGAAAGGACAACTCCGCTATGAGCCGACGAGCACAGGAAAAATCCTTAAGATTCAGGTTGTGGACGGGGGGGTTACTTCCGGCGATACGCTTTGTTCAGGGCTAACTCTTGGAGGATTTCCTTGGTGGGCAGATACTGCATCTAACTTTAGTGCAAGCGGTGGATTTCCGCAATCAAGCAATGTTCACCCTCCGGCCACTGGCTTAGCAATAGGCAACATCGGGGGCACTATTAAGGTTACACATCCGCTGCTAGGTACTATCTGTGATGGTGGAACCATGGAAGATGTTGAGTTTAGAAATGGGAATCCAATTTCTGATGACTCTTCATTTACTTTTAATAACACTATTACGGGAACAAGTTGTGGTGTGGATGGAATCTTGTATAGTGAAGAAGGCTTCGATGCGAATGCTTGGTAATTGAGAAGCGGTTGATGCGGGCTATTATCTAATAGCCCGCTCTGTTTGCTGACAAACCCCGACCTGAGCGGGGTTTGTCGTTTCTGCAAGGTGGTCTACCGTTGATGAGGTGTCCACTTCCCCTAAAGTGAGACAGTGTC
>NZ_AQPF01000041.1:0-35859 GCF_009846745.1 Alcanivorax xiamenensis
GGCGTCCGGCGTCACGACTGTGGGACCGCCTTGCCCTCTGGGCTAGAATAACCGGCGACCATTCAGCGAGGATTGTTTTGTGACCCGGGCCAGCGACCTGAAGAAATCCGATGTGATCGAGCATAACGGCGGCCTCTATATGATCCGCCAGATCGAAGTGCAATCCCCTTCCGCCCGTGGCGCCGCCACCCTCTATCGGGTCCGCGCCACCGCCGTTGGCGGCGGTTCCAAGTTCGAGGAACGGTTCAAGGGCGACGATGACGTGCCCACCGTGGACCTGCAACGCCGTCCGGTGCGGTTCTCCTATGTGGACGGTGCCGAGCATATCTTCATGGACGAGGAAGATTTCACCCAATACCCCCTGCGGTCCGAGGACATAGAGGACGAACTGGCGTTCGTTACCGAGGATACCGGCGGGTTGCTGGCATTACGGGTCGGCGATTCGGTGATTGGCCTGGAGTTGCCGCAGGCGGTGGAACTGACCATTCAGGAAACGGCTCCGGCGATGAAAGCCGCTTCCGCCAGTGCCCGCACCAAACCCGCCACCCTGGAAACCGGCCTGGTGATCCAGGTGCCGGAGTACATCCAGGAAGGGGAGCGGGTGAAGGTCAACACCCTGGAACGGAAGTTCATGTCCCGCGCATGAGGCGTAAACGGATCGGGCTGTTGACCTGTGCTGTTGTCGTGGCGGTGCTCTCCGGCTGCCAGTTGGGCTATTACGGCCAGGCGATAAAGGGCCACTGGTCGTTGATGTCGAAACGGCAGCCGGTGGCCGAGGCCCTGGCCGATCCGGCCACGCCGCGGCGGGTGCGGGATAATCTGCGGCTGGCGGAAGAGGTACTGGACTTCGCCGCCGACCGGATGGGATTGCCCGCGCGCGGTGTCTATCGCCAGTACGTGGCCCTGGAAAGCCGCGCGGTGGTATGGAATCTCATGGCCGCGCCGGCGTTCTCGCTGACGCCGGAAACCTGGTGTTATCCGTTTGCCGGATGCGTCAGTTATCGCGGCTATTTTGATCGGGAGGCCGCCTTGCGTGCGGCGCGTGATCTCGACGAGCAGGGTTTCGACACCTATGTTGGTGGCGCCGCCGCTTACTCCACGCTGGGTTGGTTCAACGATCCGCTCACCACGCCGATGCTGAATCGCTCCCGCGCCGACATGGTGGACCTGCTGCTGCATGAGCTGGTGCATCGGCGTTTGTATGTGAAAGGGGATACCCGCTTCAACGAGTCCCTGGCCACCATGGTCGCCCGTGAAGGCACCACCCGGTTCATGGCCGGCCACGACCTGACCGTGGATCTGGAGCGTTGGCGTGATGTGGATCGTGCCCGTGCCGCCTTCCTGGCCATGGTGAGCGACACCCGCGCCGCCTTGATCCGGCTGTATGCCAGTGATGTGCCGGAGTGGACCCTGACCGAACGCAAGGACCGGCTGATCGGCGAGTTGCGCCAGCGCTATCAGTCCGAACGCCGTCAGCTCCCCGCCCTGGACTCCTATCAGGGCTTTTTCCAGGGGCCCCTCAATAATGCCCAGCTCAACGGGGTGGGGGATTATTACGGTTTGGTGCCCGCTTTCCAGGCCCTTCTGTTAGGCTGTGGCGGGCATTGGCCGTGCTTCTGGGAGCAAGTGGAGCGTCTCGCCGATGACCAGCAGGCCCGGTGGCATTGGCAGCAGGAGATCCCATGATTGAACTGGTTCGCGTGAATAACGCCGCGCTCGCCGCGCGGCTGGTGCATATGCTGGTGCAGCGCGGTATCCGCGCGGAGCTGCGGCAGGAACAGGACGCCCAGGTGTTGTCCGTGGCGGCGGACCGCTTCCAGGAAGCGCGTGAGCTGTGCCAGGCGTTCCTGGCAAGCCCGGATGACCGGCGCTGGCAGGACGACGCCTGGCGCAGCAACGCCCCCGCCGACGTGCCCCGTCAGGCGCTGTTCAGTGGCGGTTGGTTTCGCAGCCTGGGGTTGGTGACCAAGATCGGACTGGTGCTTTGTATCCTGGTGTATCTGTCACCGTTTTTGCTGGGGGATCGGCTATACGCGGCGCTGATGTTTCCGTCTTCCCTGGGCGGACTGGCCGCGCAGCCGTGGCGTGTGGTCACGCCAATGCTGCTGCATATGTCGCTTCTGCATATTCTGTTCAATCTGCTGTGGTGGTGTGACCTGGGCCGGGTGATCGAGCGGTTCCAGTCCAGCTTTCAGTTGTTGTGGATCACGCTGGTCACCGCCGCCATCAGCAACCTGGCCCAGTTTTACGACACCGGCCCCAATTTCGGTGGTCTGTCCGGTGTGGTGTATGGCCTGCTCGGGTATCTGTGGCTGTACGGCAAGGTCAATCCGGGGGCCGGTTACCAACTGCGCAGGGAAGTGGTGGTGTTGATGCTGGTGTGGCTGGTGATCTGTTATGTGGGCCTTTCTGGTATCGTCGCCAATTCGGCGCACCTGGCCGGGCTGCTCAGCGGCATGGCGATCGGCACCGCGGTGGGGTTCTGGCGCCGCCGGCGGGCGGCGTGAAGATGGTGAACGGATTTTGAGCGTCACGGCCGGTTTCCAACGGTCGTTTGAGTTTTGCCGGTGGCCGCTGCTATAAAGAGTCCCGGAATAGGAGGCGATGACAGCGTGAAACAATGGCGAGCAGTCTGTGCGGTGGTTCTGTTGCTGGTTCTGCAGGGCTGCGCGGTGAATCGGATCGGCGATAATCTCGCCAGGAGCATCGAGGACAACAACGACCTGGTCCTGGTGGGCGAGGGCCTGCCCAGCTATCTGTTGATGGTGGACGGTCTGATCCTGACTTGGCCGGAGCGCGCCAGTCTGTTGCGTGCCGGCGCCGATTTGTACGGTGCCTACGCCGGTTTGACGGTGGAGGATCCGGAACGCGCCGCGACGCTCAATGAAAAGGCCCTGGATTACGCCCTGCGCGCCGCCTGCAACCATCGGAGCGATTACTGCGATCTGCGCAAGACGCCGGTGCCGGAGTTCGAGGCCTTGCTGGCGGAGTCCGACGACGATGATCTGCCCACGCTGTTTACTCTGGGTAGCGCCTGGGCCGGCTATATCCAGACCCACTCCGGCGACTGGAACGCGGTGGCCGAGCTGGCCCGGGTGCGGGCGCTGATGGAGCGGGTGGTGGCGCTGGATGAAGGTTATCAGAACGGTCAGGCGCACATGTACCTGGGGGTGCTCAACAGTTTGCTGCCGGCCTCCCTGGGCGGCCAGCCGGAACAGGCCAAGGCGCATTTCGAGCAGGCGGTGGCGTTGTCCCAAGGGCGGAACTTGCTGGCGCGAGTGTTGTATGCCGAGCACTATGCCCGTCTGGTGTTTGATCGTGAGCTGCATGATGCCCAGCTTCAAAAAGTGCTGGAAGCGGATCCGGAGCAGCCCGGACTGACCTTGCAGAACGTCTACGCACAGCAACAGGCACAACGTTTGCTGGACAGCGCCGACGCGTATTTCTGAGCGGCGTTTTTGAGCCGTATATGTGAGCGATGGAGCGCCCGGCCCCATCGAAGCTGGAGAGGATGATGTTGCGATTCGTGGTGGCCGTCATGGCCCTGTTTCCGGTGCTGGCCCTGGCCACCACCTTCAAGATTTCCACTTTGTATCCGGATGGCACCAGTGTGGTCCGGGCGCTGAAGAAGGCCGGCGCCACCATCGAGGAACGCACCGAGGGGCGGGTGTCCCTGAAGATCTACCCCGGTGGCGTGATGGGGGATGACAGAGCGGTGCAGCGCAAGATCCGTATTGGCCAGTTGCACGGTCAGATGGCCCAGGGGGGCGCCTTCGCCGATGCCTATCCGGATGGCCAGATTCTCAATGTGCCGCTTACCTTCAATGATTACGGTGAAGTGGACGCGGTTCGCGAGGAACTGGACCCGGCGATCCTTCAGGGTCTGGAAGACAATGGCTGGGTCAGCTTCGGTCTGGTGGATGGTGGTTTCGCCTACATCATGTCCACGCAGCCGGTGGCCAGTCTGGAGGATCTGCAGGCGCGCAAACTGTGGCTGCCGGCGGCGGACTCCGCTTCCGCCAAGGCGGCCAAGACCCTGGGGTTGTCGCCCATCGTGCTGAACATCGGTTCGGTGCTGACGTCGTTGCAGACCGGCGCCATCGACAGCTTCGCCGCGCCGCCGGTGGCGGCGCTCACCCTGCAATGGTACGCGCGGGTGAAGTACATCACCGACCTGCCGTTGCTTTACACCTACGGCTTGCTGGCCATTGATAAGCGCTATTTTGATCGTCTCTCCGAGGACGATCAAAAGGTGATGCGCGAAGTTCTGGGCGACGTTTTCACGCAATTGGACGAGGAAGGCCGCGAGCAGAACCGTGAGGCGTTCAAGGCGGTGCGGCAGCAAGGCCTGGAAACCATCACCCCCAGCGACGAACAACGGGCCGAGTGGAAAACCGCCGCCGATAAAGCCACCCAGGGGCTGGTCTCGGATGGCGAGCTGAGCGCCGACATACTGGACCGGCTGCATCGGTTGCTCGACGACTATCGGGGCCGTTGATGCGGCGCCTGCTGTCCTGGCTGCATCGCCTGGAGGATGGTCTGATCGTGGCCATCCTGCTGGGCATGGTGGCACTGGCGGTGATGCAAATCGGGCTGCGAAACATGGCTGGCGTCAGTCTGATCTGGGTGGAACCGCTGCTGCGTAACGCGGTGTTGTGGATCGGTCTGCTCGGCGCCATGATCGCCTCTCGCCGTGACGAGCATATCCGCATCGATCTGCTGGGGCAGTGGCTGCCGAAATCCTTTCAACCCTGGATCACCGGCACGGTGGACCTGTTCACCGCCGCCATCTGTACCCTGGTGGCCTGGTACAGCATCGGTTTCGTGATCGAGGAATATCAGTTTGGCGATACCGCCTTCGCCGGCCTTCCTAGCTGGGTGCCGCAGGTGATCATTCCATTCGGCTTCAGCGTCATGGCGCTGCGCTACGCGGTGCTGTTCGTGCTCGGGCTGGGCGGTCGCCGGCCCTGCATGCGGGAGCCGATGGGATGATCATCGCCGCCATTGTTCTATTGATCGTGTTGGCGTTGATGGGCGCGCCACTGTTCGCCATCCTGCTGGCCGCGGCCGCCATCGGCTTTTTCACTCAGGAGACACCGCTGTCGGTGCTCCACATCGACATTTACCAGCTGTCCGACTCGGTGGTGCTGATGGCGCTGCCGTTGTTCACCTTCGCTGGCTTCCTGCTCAGTGAGTCGCGCACCGCCGATCGTCTGGTTCGCCTCAGCCAGGCGGCGTTCGGCTGGATGCCCGGCGGCATGGCCTTCGTGGCCCTGGTGGCCTGTGCCTTCTTCACCGCGCTTACCGGTGGCTCCGGCGTCACCATCGTGGCGCTGGGCGCGCTGTTGCTGCCGGCGCTGGTCAAGGCCGGTTACCCGCAACGCTTCAGCCTCGGACTGGTGACCTCGTCCGGTAGTCTGGGGTTGCTGCTGGTGCCATCGGTTCCGCTGCTGATCTACGGCATCATTGCTCAGCAATTGTCGCAACAACTGACCATGCCACCGGTGGAAATCGTCGATTTGTATCTGGCCGGCGTCGGGCCGGCCCTGCTGATGGTGGTGCTGCTGTACGGCTATTGTGTGTGGGTCAACCGCGCCGATCCCCTGCCACGGCAGGCCTTCAACGGGCGGGAGCTGGGCCAGGCGTTGTGGGATGCGCGTTGGGAATTGCCGCTGCCGCTGGTGGTGCTCGGTGGTATCTTCTCTGGCTTCCTGGTGGTCAGTGAGGCGGCGGCGGTCACCGTGCTGTATGTGTTGCTGGCGGAGGTGGTGTTGTACCGGGAGATCCCCCTGCGCCGATTGCCGGGGCTGACCCGTGAAGCCATGGTCATGGTGGGGGGGATTCTGCTGATCCTGGCGGTGGCTCAGGCATTCGCCGATTATCTGGTGTACGCCGGCGTGCCGGAGCGGCTGTTCGAATTTATCCAGACCCATGTGCAGAGCAAACTGGCGTTTCTGATTCTGCTCAACATCCTGTTGCTGCTGCTCGGTGCCTTGCTGGATATTTTTGCCGCCCTGGTGATCATGGTGCCGTTGATTCTGCCGGTGGCGCTGCGCTATGGCATCGACCCGGTACATCTGGGGATTATCTTTGTCGCCAACATGCAGATCGGCTACATCACGCCGCCGGTGGGGATGAATCTGTTCATCGCCAGCTACCGGTTCCGCAAATCGATCACCGAGCTGTTCCGGGCCACGTTGCCGTTCATGCTGGTGCTGGTGATCGCGCTGCTGCTGATTACCTATGTGCCGGAATTGAGTCTCTGGCTGGTTCGATAGGGCGAAGTGCCGCCCTCTGGTGTGGAGAGGGCCAGGGCACTGTCGTCGGGCAAATTGCTGACACGCCAACATGCAACACGTTCACACGCTCCATTCGCGGCCAGGGCCGCTCCCACAGCGACCCTGTGGCCTCTTGTGGGAAGCGTGTTTACACGCGAGGGGCTTTAGCGCGCCGGCATGTTGCGTGTTGGCGTGCCAGCGGGGCTGCCCCTCGACCGTGGGCACGCACCGTGATCATCCGTTCTTGTTCTTCACCCATAGTCCGCCGTTTTCCCCTTTTTTCAGTTCGAAGTGGCCGGTCTGGGCGTTCAGCAGTTCACTCAGTTTGCGGAAGCCGTAGAGCCGGGTGTCGAACTCCGGGCGGCGCTGGCTCAGGTTCTGTCCGAGCACGCCCAGGTGGGCCCAGTCGTCTTCTCCGGAGACGTCGTCGATGACCCGGGCAATGAACTTCAGTGGCGGCGTGTTGCCGCTGGTCTTGTCCTTGCCGGCTTTGCCGCTCTTGCTGGCGGTGCCCTCGTCGCCGGCGCGCAGAATTTCCGTGTAGATGAATTTATCGCAGGCCGCCACCAGCGGTTTCGGTGTTTTCTGTTCGCCGAAGCCATAGACGGTGAGGCCGGCTTCCCGCAACCGGGCCGCCAACCGGGTGAAGTCGCTATCGCTGGAAACCAGACAGAACCCATCCAGTTCCCGGGTGTAGAGCAGATCCATGGCATCGATGATCAGTGAACTGTCGGTGGCGTTCTTGCCGGTGGTGTAGGCGAACTGCTGCACCGGCTGAATCGAATGGTCCAGCAGGACTTTCTTCCAGCCGCCCAGGTTGGGCTGGGTCCAATCGCCATAAATGCGCTTGATGGTGGCGGTGCCGTACTTGGCGATCTCCTCGAACAGGCCTTCAACGATGGCGGGCGGCGTATTGTCCGCGTCGATCAGAACGGCCAGTGTGGGTTGCCGGTTGGATTCGGAGAGGGGGGTACTGTCGGCCATGGTGATTCCTTGCTCAGTAGAGTCTCTACCATAACGTGTTCTTGTGGCGTTGAAGGCATAAATTCGGAGGTGGCTACGAAGCCGCTGTGGGAAGAGGCCCGGGCGGCGCTCCGCTTGGCCGCGAATGCCCTGGGCCGTTGGCGATTCGCTTGCCAGCAAGCTTCCCGCAGCGGCTTCGTGGCGGATCCGTGGGAGACCCGCTTGCTGGCGAATATACCGGCTTGGAAGCCCCTTCCGTCGTTACAGACCCGTGCCCATGATTGAAGCGCCGTGGCCCTCTGAACCGCGATGAACCAAAAAAAGGCCGCCAATTGAGAAGGGGGAGGGCGGCCAAAGGGGGATCAGAGTGAGACGAGAGAAGTGTCAGGCTGAATCGGATGTCACAGCTTGGCGGTCAGGCGGGCGACCTTTTCACCCTGGTAGCGGGCCAGATTGAGTTCCTTGGCGCTGGGCTGGCGGCTGCCGTCGGGACCAGCGATGGTGCCCGCGCCATAGGGCGACGCGCCATGCACTTGGCTGATGTCCATCTGCTCCTGGCCAGGATCGGCGTAGCCCAGCGGTACGATGATGAAGCCATGGTGAGCCAGGGTCAGCCAAGTGCTGACGATGGTGGTCTCCTTGCCGCCGGCGGTGCCGGTGGAGGTGAACACGCTGGCGACTTTGCCGGCCAGGGCACCCTGAGCCCAGAGGCCGCCGGTCTGGTCCCAGAAGGTGCGCATCTGACCGCTCATGTTGCCGAAACGGGTGGGCGTGCCGATGATGATGGCGTCGTAGTCCTTGAGTTCCGCCGGGCTGGCCACGGGGGCGGTCTGGTCGGTTTTGCCACCGGCGTTCCTGAACGCCTCCGGATCCATGGTCTCGGCCACTCGCTTGATCTCCACTTCCACGCCGTCGACTTTGGCGGCGCCTTCGGCCACGGCCCGGGCCAGACTTTCGATATGACCGTACATGGAGTAGTAAAGAACCAGAACGCGCTTCATCGGACTCTCCTGTTGAAGATGGGAGAAACCAAGATAGCGTCACCTGATGGGGATAGGGAGCGGACTGGCTGGAACGGATTGATCAGTTTTTCTGATCTGACCGCGGGGACGGCCTTAACGCCTGAATTTCGTGTTCCAAGGCTTCCAGATAAGTTTGCTGCTGCTCCAGCAGTCGTTGTGTGGTCGCCTGCTGGTCGGCCAGGGCTTCCGCCCGCTCATTCAACTCCTGTTGCTCGCGCAACAGAGCATCGCGGGTTTCGTCCCGGGCCGTGTCCGCCGCCGTGGTCAGTGGCGTCCACAGCGGCAGGGTGAGCGAGAAAAGAACGGCAAAACGCATGACGGGAACGGCGGTGACTTGTGGTGCGGGCAGTGTAGCAGATCCCTCCGATCCAGCGAGCAGGCCTTACTTGATCAGGCCGTTGAA
The DNA here is from genome assembly GCF_009846745.1 of Alcanivorax xiamenensis. Classification (NCBI taxonomy): domain Bacteria; kingdom Pseudomonadati; phylum Pseudomonadota; class Gammaproteobacteria; order Oceanospirillales; family Alcanivoracaceae; genus Alcanivorax; species Alcanivorax xiamenensis. The sequence goes on from NZ_AQPF01000041.1 coordinate 8,667, forward strand.
AGCCTGGCTCATCTGTTGCCGCAGTTCCTCGCAGGCGGATTTTTGCTCGGTCTTGGACATGGCGTCCCAGCGCTCATCGGTTTTCTTCTTGCCGGCGTTAAAGGCGGTGTCGAATTCCTCGGCGGTGAGGCCCATTTGGGTCATCTGTTGTTTCTGTTTGGCCTTCATCTCCGCCAGTTGATCCTTGGTGTAACCACCGCACACCTCGGCGGCGGCGTGCATGCTGCCGCTGAAGCTGGCCACCTGATTACCCATCTGGGCCATGTTGGGAGCCCCCCCGGAAGTCTGCGCGTGCAGCGGGCTGAAAGCGGCAATGGTGATGGACGCCGCCAACAGGCGGGTAAAAATGAATTTCGGCATGGTTTTCTCTCCTTGAAATGAAATGGGTCGATGATTCCCGGTCAGACTTATCGTAGTGAACGATGCAGGGCGACAGCGGCCTCGATGACGCGATCGTTGGTGATGACCTTCAACTCTTCCACCTTTTGCAAATACAGACCACCGGCGGCGAAGGAAACGTTGACACGGCCAACCACAACTTGGGGTCCGATCATGCCCAATTGGGCGCCGGGATCAAGTTTGCCGCCCATGTCGACGACATAACCACCAAGCTCTTCGACACGGGGATCGTCATACACCATGCCGAGGTCACGCAGGGTTTTCTCGTCGGAACTGCCCTGAGGATCCACCGTGATGCTCACCGCCAGACTGCCGCCCTTGACCATTTCGAAAGCGTTATCGCTCTGCGTCCGGGGTGTCAGCCAGGTGCAGTTGACGCCGTAGCGGTCGTCATGTTGATAGCGGCCAAGTTCATCGTCATCGTCGGCGGGCGTCAGACCGCTGACCAGATCTCCAAGGGTGGTGGCCATGTCGCCGCAATCAGGGATGCGCCCATAGGAGGGGAGCGTCGCCGTGGCAGCACCGGCATCGCCGCTGGATTCGTCATCGCCACACCCAGTCAAAACAAACGCGGCAAATAAGAAAAGGAAAGTGGAGTGGAAAAGCCGGTCCTTGTACCTGTTCATATCCCTGATTCTTTTAAGTTGAGGATGGGCGCTCACGAACAAGGGCATTATCAATGGCCCAGGAGGGGGCCGATACCCCCCAAAGGGGGGGTATCGGGTAGGGCGAGTCAATGTTCCGGTGGGGCGATGGTTTCGCCGTTGGTCGCGCTGGGGGCGCTGAGATCCTCGCCGGGAACCTCGCTCAAGTCGAGTACCATGCGGGTAAACGCCATCATCAGTGCGTGCACGCGCTGGAAATCGGTTTTTTCAACGGTGTCCACTCCCCAGTTGAGCAGGTAGTTGGGGCCGGTGATGTAGTTGGCGTCCGACATTTTGTTGTGGCTATAGAAGTATTGTCCCTCGCCGGGCCAGACCGCTTCATGCTTGCCGGCGTCGGCATCCGGGTTGAGTGGGGCGGAGATAATCACCGGGCCGGCGTCGGCGGCTTCGGAGGCCCGGTAGGCGGCGTCCGCCAGGCTCGGGATTCGCGGGGCGAAAAAGCAGGCAAGTTCATCCAGACCGGTGGGCTGCAGAATGCCGTTGCTGTCGGGCTCCCAGCGCTGAGCACCCAGGTGTTCGACGGTGATGATGGATTTGATGCGGTCCAGCAGGTCATCGTCGGCATGCTGCTGGAGAAAACCTTTAATGCCGACGCCGCCGGCGAAATGGCCGCTGGAGAACATCACCATCACGGTTCTTGGCAAGGCGGATTGTGGCAGGCGCGCCAGATACTGAGCGATGCCGATGATGGCGTCCGGTCCGTTATCCTCCAGGCCGTTGGTACCGTCGGTGTGGCTGTGAATCACGGTGATCTCATCGCTGGCGCCGGGAATCATGGCCACCACATTGTGAGTGGTGGTGTCGGCCACTTTGGCCGGCAATCGAAGTGTCAGCTCGGTGCCGTTGGAGAGCCCCTTCAATTGCGCACCCAGATCCCGGTCCACATAGAGCGCCGGTACCTGGCGGATAATACCGTCGTAAGGGAAGTAGGAACCATGGGCGGTTTCATACGGCATTTGCAGGATACCGATGGCGCCCACCGCTTCGGTGTTGCCGAGCGCGTCCAGGGTCCGGGTCACCGCATCGATGGCCAGGTACGGGCGAGAGTAAAGTTCGTCGGGAGAAAACGAGGACAGCGGGTCCCACACCTGCATGGCATTGTCGAGGAAGAACTGTGTTGGCACGGTGACGTTGGGGACGTCGAACAGCACGATTCTGCCGGCCACGGTGGACGGGTCCACCGGTTGGGTAATATCCACATAGACGGTGGGCGCGGTCACTCCCTGCTCCGGGGTGCTGCCGGAATAAGGTATATAGGACGCAACCGGCAGCGGCTCGCCGTTCAGTGTCAGACGCCAGTCGTCGGTGGACCAGCGCGGGAAGGTCACCGGTTCCAGCGTCACGTCGCGGACACCGGCGCAATCAAGACGCCCGGCCAGTGTCCGGATATAGGCGTCTTCCTCGGGCCCGCCAGTGTCGCGCAGGCCGAGGGCGTCCAGTTCACGGTGCCACTGCTTGAGTTGATTCACGGAGATGAACTGACTGGCATCAAGGTGCCGCGTGCTGTCCGTGCCCAGCGGGTCGCTGGGCCAGCCGTGCCGGGCGGCGCAGCTGGACTCGCTGCCGTGATGGGAAGAACCGCCGCCACAGGCGGCCAGTATCAGGGTGAGACCGGCGAGCACGCCGATACCGGTACCGGCTTTTATAAAAGGGGTGTTACCGAAGCAACGGAAAAGCAATGTCATTGTTGTTCTCCACGACGACGGTGCGCCGCCATTGTTATCGGGATAGCTTATTGGGGGGCATCGGAGTGGGATGCTCAATAGCCGTGCTATTGTCGATGGCACTGGCGGGACCCGATATCCCCCCAAAGGGGGGGAATCCCGTCAAAACGGGGGAATTGGCGGCGCCTGTCAGGCGCGGGTGATCAGACCCAGTTTCAAGGCCCGGGCCACCGCGTCGGTGCGGCGCTTGGCGCCAAGACGCTGCATGATACGGCGCACGTGATCCTTCACCGTGTGGGGGCTACGGCAGATATATTCGGCGATTTCGCCATTGGAGTGGCCGGCGGCCAGGAGATTGAGGATCTTCAGATCCTGTTCACCAAGCCCGTGGCGGGCGGCGCTGAGCCGGCTGAGGGTGTCTTCCACCTCGCCGAACACGGTACCGGACGGCTCGCCCTGATCCTCGTCCCCGTACAGTAATTCCGTGAGCCGGGAATACAGTGCGGCGGCGATGCGGGTGCGTTCGTCCAATAACGCCATGCGGCGGGATTTTTCCTGTACCTGCGCCTGTAACGCCTTCAACTCGCTGATGTCTCTGGCGATACCCTGACGGCCAACCACCTGACCGTCCCGTATCAGACTGGCGGCGCGCACTTCCAAATGCACCTTGCCGCCGTCACGGTGGAGCGCTTCCACCTCGAAAAACGGCGCGATACGGCGGCCCTGGCTGGCCACCGGCGCGGTGGCCGGAGTGAGCAGGACGCCGAAGTGTTGGCCCAGCAACTCGTCCCGGTGGTAACCGAGGACTTCTTCCATGGCGCGATTGCAGAACGTGAAGCGGCCATCCCGATCCAGGGTATAGATGATGTCACCGGCCGCTTGCACCAGGCTTTCGAAATCCGGTTGTGCCGAGGGTGTGGACGTCGGGGCTGAAACCATGCTGCTCTCCTGAGCCGGGGCGGGTGCCTGGCTTTGTTATTTTGCCCGGAGTATAAGCCAGCCCGGCCGGAATCGGCAGGCGTTGGCGGGCGGCCTCCGCGCAGACCCGCTGTCCCTGATGGAGGGCAACAAGGTTTCCTTGAAAAGACCGTCAAAGAGCCCCGCTCAGCAAGGCGGCGAAGACCACCGCCAGGGTGACGAGCCAGAGAATCGCGCCCAGGGCCAGCGGCCGCCATCCGGCCCGGCGCAGTAAATCGAAGTGGGTGCTCAAGCCCAGTGCCGCCATCGCCAGCGCCAGCAAAATGTCGTCCAGCCCGGCCAGCGTGGGGGCCAGGGAATCGGGCACCCAGCCCAGGCCGTTGACCACCAGGGCACCGACGAACCAGAACGCGAAAGCGGGCAGCGCCGGCCGCGCCTTGATGTCACTGTGTGCGATGCGGGTACCGGTGCCCGCGCCGGCGGCGCGGCGCGCACTCATGCCCAGTATCACCAGCACCGGCGCCAGCATCATCACCCGCACCATTTTGACCAGCAGGGCGCTGTCCACCAGCGCCGGCGACATGGCCTGAGCGGCGACGATCACCTGGGCCACTTCCTGGACGCTGGCGCCCACCAGCACGGCGAAGTGGTTCTGATCGGGAAACAATGCCGGCAGGTGGTGGTACAGCAGCGGTAGCAGCAACATGTTCAGCGTGCCGAACACCACCACCGCCGCCACCGCCATGGCGGTATCCCGGTCCCGGGTTCCCAGCACCGGCTCGGCGGCGAGTACCGCGGCGGCGCCGCAGATACCGTTACCGGCACCGATGGAAAGCGCGGCGGCCCGGCTCATGCCCAGCCAGCGCTGCCCCAGCCAGCCGCCGAGTATCAGGCTCACGGCGATCTGTCCGGCGTTCAGGGCAATCACGCCCAGGCCCAGCTCGCTCACGGCGTCCAGGGGGATGCGCAGTCCGTAGACGACGATGGCGATTTTCAGAATGGGGCCCTTGAACAGTGCCAGTGCGGATCCGCCCGCCTCGCGCAGCGGTGCCGGCAGCGGTTGCGCCACCACCAGGCCGAGCAGCATGGCCAGGGCCAGCGCGCCCAGTCCCCAGTGTTGAGCCAGCGGGCTGCGGGCGAGGCCGATTCCAGCCAGGGCGCAGGCCAGGACCAGCAGCGTCATGGGCCCGTGCGGCCGGGGCAGGGAAAGAGAGAGCGTGCGCATTGGTGGTTCCTTTGATCCTTTGGAAAGGTCAAGCCACTATGCCGAAGCGCTTTAAATAATAATATTTGATAATTATAAACTTATAACTAAAATAAATTTATGAATGAGACGACCCTAAAACAATGGCGGCTGTTCCTGGCGGTGGCGGAAACCGGATCGGTGGCGGCGGCGGCGGAGCGGGTCGCGCTGACCCAGCCGGCGGTGAGTCAGGGCCTGGCGCAGTTGGAGCGGCGGCTGGAAGCGCGGCTGTTCGACCGTGTTGGCCGTGGGCTGGTTCTCAACGACCGGGGGAGGGCGTTGATTCCGGAAGCGCGCGCCCTGCTGGCCCAGCTGTCCCGTTGCGAGAGGTTGTTCCAGTCGCCACCGCTGGAGGTGACGCTGGCGGCCACCCACACTCTGGGTAACTACTATCTGCCGTCGCTGCTGTCGACATTCCGGCAACGTCACCCCCGGGCGAGGGTGGGTATGGATGTGGTCAATACGCGTCAGGCGGTGGCGTTGCTGCTGGAATTGAAAGTGGATCTGGCACTGGTGGAGGGGCCGGTGTCCCACCCTTTGCTGCGAGTGCGGCACTGGCGCGACGACGTGCTGCTGCGGGTGGCGGCGCCGCCGGTGGCGGCGGCGCTGCATGCGGACGCCTCGCGTTGGCCCTGGGTGATGCGCGAACCGGGATCGGGCACCCGGGCGGTGATTGAGAGCAACCTGGGGGCGGCGTTTCCACGGCGGGAGCGGATATTGGAACTGGGGGCCGGTGAGGCGGTGCGCCAGGCGTTGATGGCGGGGGCCGGTGTCGGGTATGTCAGCGAGGCCAGTGTCAGCGCGGCGCTGGCCGACGGCCGGCTGTGCGCGGTGACCGGGCCGCGTCAGCGTTTGGTGCGCCCGCTGTACTGGGTGCGACACGCCCGGCATGAGCCGGGCGCGGGGGAAACGGCCCTGGGGGCCGTGCTACGGGAAGCGGTGCCGTGATCAGCGCGCTTTGCCCATGCTTTCCTTCATTTCCTGATCGATCCAGATGCGTGAATAGATGGCGTTGGGTTTGACCGCTCCGATACGTTGCTCGCCGTAGTAGTTCTTCACCCACGGCCACCAGGCGGAGTAGCCCATTTCGGTCGGCAACCAGACGTGCGGCACCGCCTCCTCGATGATGAAATCATTCAGTTCCTTCAGCATCACGTTGCGTTTGCCGGCGTCTGGTTCCTGGATGGCGGCGTCGATCTTCTGATCGAATTCCTCATTGCTGTACCAGGAGGCGTTCCAGGTCTGGTCGGTGCGGAAGCTCTTGCGCAGGACCTGGATCGGGTTGCCCGAGCCGTTGTTCATCAGATAACCCCCAGCCTGGGTTTTGCCACGCATGTTGGAGCGGAAGGCGCCGTATTCCATGGTCTTGATGTTCATCTTCACGCCGACCTGCTGATAGTAGGCCTGCAGCATGGGGGCCACATCCATGTGGTAGGGGCTGCAGGAGCAAACCTGCAGATCGAAGCTGAAGCCCTTCGGATAGCCGGCTTCGGCCAGCAGTTTTTTCGCTTTTTCCGGATCGTATTCGAACAACGCCTTGGCGTCGTCGGAGAGTTGGTCCAGCGGGGTGTAGAACTCGGTCCAGCGCTGTGCGAACGGGTAGTTGAGCAACTCCCCCTCACCGTTGAGCAGGGAAGCCAGAATGGCTTTCTGATCCACCGCGATATTCATGGCGCGGCGCACGCGCACATCGTTGAAAGGCTTCTGATCGGTGCGCAGAGCGATATAGGTACCGTTGGTGGACAGGTTCTTGCGGAATTGAAGATCCGGCGCGGTTTTCTTCAACTGATCCACCAACTGCCAGCGGATCGCCTCCATGATATCGATGCGCCCGGAACTGAGCGCCGCCACCGCGCTCGCCTCGTCCTTGATGATGTGGTAAACCACTTTGTCGTTCAGCGGCAGTTGATATTCCTTGCCGTTGAGAGTCACCGAATCCCAGTAATCGCCGTTCTTCGCGTACACCTGCTGGCGTCCGGTCTCGATTTTTTCGATGCGGTAGGGGCCGGTGCCGGCGGCGTTGCGCCAGTCCGCGCGTTTCTCTTCGCTGAGGTTCTGCCATTCCGGTGGTGAGATGCCGTCGTAGTATCCCCAGGCTATCCGGTACGGCCAGTTGCCGTGGAACTGGTTGAAATAGGCCACCACGGTGTGGTCGTCCGGTGCTTCCCAGCGCTCGATGAAGTCCCAGAAAGTGGGGATGGCGCGCGGGCTGTTGCCGCGGCTCTGGAACGAGGTGATGACGTCGTTGGCCACCAGTTCCCGCTTTTTCATCACGCCGGGTACTTCTTGCCACTGGACGCCCTTGCGCAGGTGGAAGATCACCCGCATGGGATCTTCCTTCACCTCCCAGCTTTCCGCCAGGCTGCCTTCCAGCTGGCTGTAGGGAATATAGGCCTGTTCGATAAAGGTGTTTTCATTTTTGCCACGCGGACCGTATTGCAGATCACCACGCAACAGGGATTCCAGCTGCAGGTTGTCGTGGTTGCCTTTCCAGGTCCAGTTCTGCAAATCCCAGGTAGTGGCGTCCAGGGTACGATACATGGTGGAGATATTCACGGTACCGCCGAGCTGGGGTGTGGCTTCCTCGGCGGCCTGGAGAGCACCGGCGGCGCCGAGCGTGGCCAGAACCAGAGTGGTTCGAAGAGTGCGCAGAGTCATGCGATGTTCCTCGCTTGTTCTTGGTATGAAGGTTCGGGGTGAGTCATTTCCGTGGCCCGGGACGGGTCGTGCAGGTGGCAGGCGACGCTGTGGCCGTCTTCCACATCGATGGGCCTTGGCGCTTCACGACGGCACAGCTCGGTGGCATGGGGGCAGCGCGGGTGAAACGGGCAGCCCGGAGGCGGGTCGATGGGGCTGGGGACCTCGCCGTCGACCGAAGGATTGAAACGGGCCTGGATCTCCGGATCCGGATCGGCGATGGGAATGGCGCCCAGCAGCGCCCGGGTATAAGGATGGCGTGGTGCCTGATACAGCCGCTCCCGGTCCGCCACTTCCACCACCCGGCCCAGATACATCACCACGATGCGGTGGCACAGATGGCGCACCACCGCCAAATCATGAGCGACGAACAAGTAGGTCAGGCCGAGATCCCGTTGCAGGTCTTCCAGCAGATTGATGACCTGGGCCTGGATCGACACGTCCAGCGCGGACACCGGCTCGTCACAGATGATCAGTGACGGCTCCGCCGCCAGTGCCCGGGCGATGCCGATGCGCTGCCGCTGGCCGCCGGAAAATTCGTGGGGATAGCGGTCGGCCATCTCCGCCTTGAGGCCGACCCGGTCGAGCAGATCCATGACCCGTGCCCGGTATTCCGTCCGGGTGCGGGTCAGCCGGTGTACGCGAAGCGGTTCGCCGATGATATCCAGTACCCGCATGCGAGGGTTGAGCGCCCCGAACGGGTCCTGATACACCATCTGCATCTTGCGCCGCAGCCGCTTCGTGGTGGCCGCGTCCGGGTGGCTGATGTCCTCGCCGTCAAAGACAATGCGCCCTTCCGTGAGCGGGGTCATGCGCAGTACCGCCAGACCGGTGGTGGATTTACCGCAACCGGACTCGCCCACCAGGCCCAGGGTTTCGCCGTGATGCACGGTGAAATCGACACCGTCCACCGCCTTGACCATGGCGGCGGGTTTGCCGAACAGACCCGGGCGCAATGGAAAGTGTACTTTCAGGCCGCTGACCTGGAGCAAGGGGGCGGTGACGTCGGTATGAGAATCAGTGTGTGTCATCGAGATTCACCCAGCAGGCTTTCCAATGTTCTTCATCGAGCCGCTCCAGCGGGGGACGTTCCTGCTTGCAACGGGGCTGGGCGAAGCGACAACGGGGATGGAACGGGCATCCGGACGGCGGATCGGACAGATCCGGCGGCGAGCCGGGAATGGGGGTCAGGCGATTGCCAATGGCGTCGTCGAGTCGCGGCATGGATGCCATCAGGCCCACGGTGTAAGGGTGTCGTGGCCGGTGAAAAATATCGTGGGCGGTGCCGCGTTCGACAATCCGGCCGGCGTACATGACGTTGATGCGATCGGCGTAGCGGGCCACCACGCCCAGGTCGTGGGTAATCAGCATCATCGACGACTGATTGGCGCGGGTGATATCGCGCAGCAGCTCCAGAATCTGCGCCTGCACCGTGACATCCAGGGCCGTGGTGGGCTCGTCGGCGATGATCAGCCGGGGCAGGCAGGCCAGCCCCATGGCGATCATGACCCTTTGCCGCATACCGCCGGACAATTCATGGGGGTAGGCGTCCAGGCGCTTCTCCGGGTCGCCGATACGTACCTGGCGCAGCAGCTCAAGGCACCGTTCACGCACTTTTCCCTTGGGTACGCTGCCGTGAACACGCAGCGGTTCCGCCAACTGCCGGCCGATGCGCAAACTGGGATTCAGCGAGGTCATCGGCTCCTGGAAAATCATCGAGATGTCGCGGCCCCGGATTTGGCGGATGGCGTCGTCGGACAGATCCAACAGATCCTGACCGTCAAACAGCACCTGGCCGCCGATGATCTGCCCGGGCGGGCTGGGGATCAAACGCAGCAGCGACATGGCGGTGATGCTTTTGCCGGAGCCGCTTTCGCCAACAATGGCCAGCACTTCGCCGCGGCGCACATCGAAGCTGACATCGTTGACCGCGTGAACCAGACCGTCGTCCTTCTCGAACACAGTGCGCAGATTCTCCACCCGCAGCAGCGTGGGGGCGGGCTCGTTGCGCGGCGCGGCTTCGGCCGTTGCCATCGAAGTCTCTGTGAACATGGTCCTCTCCCTTCTCTTCGGTCAACTGCCGATGGTGCGTTTGACGCGAGCCAGGTAGCGACCACCGCCGCCGCGCATTCTCGGGTCGAGCAGGTCACGCAGGGCGTCGCCGAACATGTTGATGCCGAACACCGCCACGGTCAGCGCGATACCGGGCGCGATCGCCAGCCACGGTGCCTGGAACATATAGCTGCGCCCGTCCAGGCTGAGCATGCCGCCCCAACTGGGCTCCGGTGGCGGAATGCCGAGACCGAGAAAACTGAGTCCGGATTCGGCCAGAATCACCGCCGCCAGACGCGTGGTGTAAAGCACGATAAGCGGCGCCATGACGTTGGGCAGAATATGCTTGAGCAGAATACGGGTACTGGAAGCGCCCATGGATTGCGCGGCGTGAACATAGACGTTCTGTTTGGCACTGAGGACCGCGCCGCGAACGATGCGCGAGCCGGAGATGCCGAACAGCAAACCCAGAATAAGAATCACCTGCCAGGTGCCCGGGCCCAGAACGGCCACCGCCACGATCAGCAGAATCAAATCGGGAAAGCACATCCAGCCGTCCACCAGGCGCTGGATGATCATGTCCAGACGGCCGCCGAAATAGCCGCTGAGAATTCCCAGCAGCGCGGAGATGACAATCGACAGGGTAGTGGCGGCGAAGGCCACGATCACCGACAACTGGGCGCCGTGCACGATGCGCGCGAAGACGTCGCGGCCCAACTGGTCGGTACCCAGCCAGTGTTCCGCCGAAGGGGCCTTCAACCGTTCGATCGGGTTGATGGCGTTGAACCCTTCGGGGGCGATGACGTCGGCGAACAGGCCGGTCAGCAACAGCACCAGGCAAATCATCGCGCCGAGCGCGCCAAGCGGGCGTTCCTTGCACAGGCGCCGAGGGAAATGCAGTGCTTTGGGGCGGGTACGGCGGCGTGGCGGCGTGGCCGGGGCGGCGGCCGCGGGGGGCTGTATGGACAGGCTCATGGCGGTCTCCGTCAGCGGTCGTAACGAACTTTGGGATCAAGGTAGCCGTAACACAGATCAACCAGCAGATTGACCAGCATTACCACCACGCCGGTGACCAGAAAAACGCCGGTGATGATCGGGTAATCGCGGGTGCTGACCGCTTCCAGCAACAGTTGCCCGAGCCCCGGCAGGCGGAATATCTGTTCGATGATGACGGTGCCGCCGAACAGGATTGGCACCAGGATGCCGACCAGGGTGATCACCGGGATCATCGCGTTCTTGACCGCGTGCATCAGTACCACCCGGCGCTCGCGCAGCCCCTTGGCCCAGGCGGTGCGGATGTAATCCTGACGCAGCACTTCCAGCATCATGGTACGGGTCATGCGCATGATCACCGCTGATAGCGAGGTGCCCAGAATCAGGGACGGCAACAGAAAAGTCTTGAGGTTTTCCACGGGATTTTCAAAAAACGGCACCAGTTCGTTGGGAGGGGACCAGCCCCACCACAAAGCGGGAAGAATCACCACCAGAGTACCGAGCCAGAAGTTCGGCATGGCCAGGGCCAGGATCGAAAAGGTGCGGCCGATATGATCGCCCAGGGTCTCCTGCCGGACCGCGGCGAAGATGCCGATGGGCAGCCCGATCAGCAATGCGATCAGCAGAGCCAGGATGCCCAGTTCCAGGGTGACGTCCAGGCGCGCGGCGATTTCCCCGGTAACCGGGGTGTTGCGCCATAACGATTCGCCCAGATCACCCCGCAGGGCGTTGCCGGCCCAATGCAAATATTGCTGGTAGAGCGGTTTGTCCAGGCCCAGAGCCTGCTCCAACTGGGCCCGGTCTTCGGGGGCGCCGGAAGAGTACACGTTCTCACTGAGCATCAGGTCGAGAACATCACCGGGAACAAGGCGGACCACGGTGAACGCAATGACACTGGCGATGAACAGGGTGGGAATCAGCGCCAGCAGGCGCCGTAATACATAAAAACCCATGTTGACTACCTGTTTCCCGAGCCTGACCCCGGCGATGCTCCGCTCTTGTAGGGGCCCTGTTGTTGTCGATAGTTGTTGTGAAAAACTGTTTTGGAGCGCTGTTATCGCTCTATCCCGGCTGGGGACAGCCCGACGGCCAGGCAAAAATAAACGTCAGGACATTAAAATGATGCCTGATCTATCGAATAATGAACTTCAATTTCACTTTATCCCGCGTCTTTTTCGGGTGTCAAGGCGCGCTATGACTGGGGATGAGGGGCGAAGGCGTTAATCGGGTTTGGGGCCTTGTGGTATGTGGTAACTTGCTGTTATAGAAAGGTATTCCGCTTATTTTTCGGAGGCAGTGGACGAAAGGACAGTGTAAAAAAAGGAACGGCTGGTGGTCCAGATGCTTGATTGTCCGAGGTTATGGTTAAGTTAAAACTGAGTGTTCACGACAAAGAAGTTAATAAGAGGGCATTATTTTCTTTGGTCCGTTACCAAAAGGATCAAACGGTAGGGAAAAAGAGTAACAGGGCCGCCGGACTGGCGGCCCTGTGCTGCCTGTATCAGGTTTCCACCCGGTGGCTGATCAGGGTATCGCGGTTGCGGCGAGCCCAGTGTTGGTAACGACGTTTGAGATCCTCTTCGTCAGGCATCGGTTCGCCGACCCAGCGGCAGCGCTGTTCCACCGCTCGGCGGAAGGCACCGTAGCCGCCATAACGGCGCATGGAAAACCACTTCTTGCGCCCCCGGTTGGCGGTGACCGAAAAGTTGCCTCCCAGGGGTTTGTCGCGAAAGGTGGCGGTGATGCCCACCAAGCCGAAAGGATTACGGGTTTCGGACATACGATCCAATTCGTCGGTACTGCACAGGATCAGCGGACGGTGCTTGCCCATGGCGGCGCGGACCTCCGGCCGCTGGATTTGCCGGTCGCGCCAGAGCCTGGCCTGGTAGAGCGCCGCCTCGGTGCTGCCAAACTTGCTGTCGCGGAAGGTACAGCGTTTCTGGCGGCGCCTTGCCCGCTTGTCAACGTAAGGGATCGCACACCACCAGAAATCATCTTCTCGGCTGCGATAGACGTATAGAAAAGGGTGGATTTTTGGGTTGGTTACCGTGGAAATATTCATTCCCCGCCTCCGTCTTCCATGTGTGCTTTTTGGATCCGTGATAATGGACGTTGGCGGCGTCGCCGGGGCAGGTGCGACGCCTTGTCGGCTTGCCCCAAATGCTGCCGACGAATCTATCTTTGCTCTGATGTGCGTTAAACGCAAACCTGTTTTTTAAAAAAATGCGCAATGAATAAAAAAGGGGACAGGTAAGTGTTTTTTGAGTGGAAAAAACGGGCGTCGGCGGGCTCTTTCTCGCGCACTCACAGTGGGCGGAAAAGACGGAAAAAGTAGCGGTTATCGGCGTTCGCCGATGTTGGAAAAAAAGGGAACGAAAAACCCGTGTATAAGAAAAGTAAGAAAAACAAAAAAGAAAGAAGAGCGCCGACCCTGTTTATGCAGGGTCGGCGCGGGGGGTTACATCATTTGCCGCAGCACATAGTGGAGAATGCCACCGTTCTTGTAGTAGTTCACCTCGGCGCCGGTATCCAGACGGCTGATTGCCTTGACGCTTTGCTCCTTTCCGTCGCCTTTGCGGAAGATCACCTCGATTTCCTGCCCTGGTTTAAGATCGTTGCTCAGGCCGGGAATATCCACTTCCTCGCTGCCATCCAGGTTGAGTGTCTTGCGGTCCACACCCTCCGGGAATTGCAGCGGCAACACGCCCATGCCGATCAGGTTTGATCGGTGGATGCGCTCGAAGCTTTCGGCGATCACCGCCCGGACTCCGAGAAGACGGGTGCCTTTCGCCGCCCAGTCGCGGCTGGAGCCGGTGCCGTACTCCTTGCCGGCCACCACCACGCTGGGAACGCCTTCCTTGCGGTAGCGCATGGCGGCGCCGTAAATCGGCATTTCCTCGCCACCGGGCATGTGCCTGGTGTAGCCGCCCTCGATGTCCGGGGTCATCTCGTTACGAATACGGATGTTGGCGAACGTGCCGCGCATCATTACTTCATGGTTGCCGCGCCGGGAGCCATAGGAGTTGAAATTGATCGGCTCCACGCCGTGGCCCTGCAGGTAGTGCCCCGCCGGGCTGTCCGCCTTGATCGCCCCGGCCGGGGAGATGTGGTCGGTGGTGATGGAATCGCCAAGCAAGGCCAGGACGCGGGCGTTCTTGACCGGCTGCACGTCTTCCACCTCGGGGGTGAGACCCTCGAAGAAAGGCGGATTCTGGATGTACGTGGATTTGCTGTTCCACTCATAGGTTTTGGAATCCGGTATCGGCAGGCTTTTCCAGGTCTCGTCGCCATCGAACACGCTGGCGTATTCACGGGTGAACATGTCGTTGTTGACCATCACCATTGCGTCCTGAATTTCCTTGCTGCTGGGCCAGATATCCTTCAGATAGACCGGCTTGCCGTCGTTGTCGCGGCCCAGTGGATCCTTGTCCAGATCGATCCGCACGGTGCCGGCCAGGGCATAGGCGACCACCAGCGGCGGCGATGCCAGCCAGTTGGTGCGTACGCTTTGGTGGACCCGGCCTTCGAAGTTGCGGTTGCCGGAAAGCACGGACGCCACCACCAGGTCACCTTCGGCAATGCCGCGGTCGATCTCTTCCGGCAACGGGCCGGAGTTACCGATGCAGGTGGTACAGCCGTAGCCCACCAGATCGAAGCCCAGCTCGTTCAACGGGTCCTGCAGGCCGGTTTTGCTCAGATAATCGGTGACCACCTTGGAGCCCGGCGCCAGCGAGGTTTTTACCCAGGGCTTGCGCATCAGGCCTCTTTCCACCGCCTTCTTCGCCACCAGGCCGGCGGCGAGCATGACGCTGGGGTTGGAGGTATTGGTGCACGAGGTGATCGCGGCGATCACCACGGCGCCGTGATCCAGATGAAAGCGCTCGCCGTTGAGCTCCACTTCCACGCCGCTGCAGGGCTCGTGATTGCCCACCGCGGTTTGTCCGCCTTCGCCCTCCAATTTGCTGATTTCGGTGTCGTCGAGCTTCAGTTCCTTGGTGAGCAGATCAACAAAGGTGCGTTTCACGGCGGTCATCGGCACCCGGTCCTGGGGCCGCTTCGGGCCGGCCAGGCTGGGGACCACATCGTCCAGGTCCAGTTCCAGGGTGTCGGTGAAGACCGGATCGGGATCGGCGCTGGAGCGCCACAGGCCCTGAGCCTTGCAGTAGGCTTCCACCAGATCCACCACCTCTTGGGGACGGCCGGTGAGCCGTAGATATTCGGTGGTCCGTTCGTCGATGGGGAAGAAGCCGCAGGTGGCGCCGTATTCCGGTGCCATGTTGCCGATGGTGGCGCGGTCCGCCAGGCTCAGGTCGGCCAGGCCATCGCCGAAGAACTCGACGAACTTGCCCACCACGCCGCGCCGGCGGAGCATTTCGGTGACGGTCAGCACCAGGTCGGTGGCGGTGACGCCCTCACGCAGCTTGCCGGTGATTTTGAAACCGATTACCTCCGGGATCAGCATCGCCACCGGCTGGCCGAGCATGGCCGCTTCCGCTTCGATGCCACCGACGCCCCAGCCCAGTACCCCCAGGCCGTTGATCATGGTGGTGTGAGAGTCAGTGCCCACCAACGTGTCCGGGTAGGCATAGGTTTTGCCGTCGTCGCTGTCGCCGGACCAGACGCCGCGGGCCAGATACTCCAGGTTGACCTGGTGACAGATCCCGGTGCCCGGCGGCACCACGCGGAAATTGTCGAAGGCCTTCTGGCCCCAACGAAGGAACTGATACCGCTCGCGGTTGCGTTCGTACTCGATCTCCACGTTTTCCGAGAACGCCTGGGGATTGCCGAACTTGTCCACCATTACCGAGTGGTCGATGACCAGATCCACCGGCGCCAGCGGGTTGATGCGATTCGGATCGCCGCCAGCCTTGCTGATAGCGTCGCGCATGGCGGCCAGATCCACCACTCCGGGCACACCGGTGAAGTCCTGCATCAGTACCCGGGCGGGGCGGTAGTTGATTTCGCGATCGGAAGTGCGTTTCTCCGGCCACCGCACCAGAGCTTCGATATCGTCCACGGTGACGGTGTCGCCATCTTCATGGCGCAGCAGGTTTTCCAATAGAACTCTCAGGGAAAAGGGCAGTTTGCTGAGGTCACCCCATCCTTTGTCGGCGACGGTATTGAGATCGAAGTAATGATAGGTCCGATCGCCGACGTTCAGCGGCTTGGCGCTGTTCAGGGTGTCCTGGCCAATCCTCGTCACTGCGCACCTCCTTTCATGCAAGTTGTGGGGTTGGGGTCCTTTGATACTACGCCCATATGGCCGGTACATGAACCAGCCTCGCGGCAGCAGGAATCTATCGATGCTATGGGGAGGATTGATGCATGTCCGGTGGGTAATAACGCACACCAGTTCGACCGGCAAAGTAAGGGCGCTGATGAGTGGTTGAGGGCAGCGGGCAGCGGTTTGGTCGTTGCTGCCCGGTTGCAGGTTGGTGCCTGACGATCAGTCGATGCTGTGGCCAAGCAGAGAGGAAACCTCGCGCGAAGCGTGGAGTAGCTGGTCCACGTGGTCGGCCAAGGGCTTTAGCGGAAGATAATGGATGGAACCGACGAGGGCCAAGGTGCCAAACAGGCTGCCGTCAGCCTGGAACAACGGAGCAGCCAGAGCATTGACGCCGGTAAACAGCTCTTCCGGGGCATCGGCCCAGCCGCGTCGGCGCACCAGATCGATTTCCGAACGTAATCGGTCCGGATCAACGATAGTGCGCGCGGTATTGGCGGGTAACGGGTCGGCAAGCAATTCCTCCAGTAACCCCTTGGGACCAAATGCCAGAACGATCTTGCCTTGCGCTACGGCGTTGAAATTGAAACGCGTTCCTGGCCGCAATGCGATTTCCAGGGCGGTATGGCCGCGCAGCAAATTGAGTACCACCACCTCGCCTTCGGAGAAGGTCGCGATTACCACGGTCTGACCGGTCCGGTCGCGCAACGCTTCCATGGTCGGGCGAGCCAGAGACACGATATCGAATTGGCGGACACATTGTTGACCGAGCAGGTACAAACGCCAGCCGATCCGATACTGGTTCCCTGGGGACGTTTGAGTGACATAGCCGTGGTCGCGGAGGCCTACCAGGTGGCGGTGAACCCGGGCTTTTGGCATGCCAAGCTGTTTGGCGACCTGGGTGACTCCCATGCTCTGTTCCGCGCCGGCCAGAGCCTCGATGATTCTTAACGAAATAACACCACCGGGGAGACTCCGTTCGTTTTCGTCCCGTTGAGTGGGAGGTGCTGGCGGAGTGTCTTTAGCGTCGGTCACCGGTGATCTGATCCTGCTGTTTCTTTGAGGGGGCCGGGCCAAGACTGTCTCGGTCAGCGATCCGGCAGTTGCGATGCCCTAGTCTAGCGGTAGCGGCGCGCGGATTAAAGCGCGCCGGATCTCCTCTAGGGCAGATTTATGAAGCGCTCGGCGAACACTTGGTATGCCTGCACTTTGGGTTTGCTGGCGTCCTCCGCGTGCACGTAACGGATCGAACTGCGGCCTTTGAGCGCCCGGGGCAGCAGGAAACAGCGAATAAAAGCGGTCTCTTCAAGCTCGGAGGTGGGCGCGAGCACCGGTGCGGGCCCTTTTTCAAACCAGGCTGAGCCAGCCGGATGACTATGGATTTCACCTTCGGTCTCGATAGTGATTTCCCCTTCCAGACAGCAGCGTATCCCCGGGCCCTGATGCACATGAGTCCAGGCAGTGCCGCCCTTCGGGAAGGCCACACGATCACAACGCATCAGCCATTCATAGCCATTGGGCAGGGTCAGTCCGGTTTCCAGTTTAAGTGTCGATTCAGTCGCGGGAGCCGCGCGAAGTGGGCCAGAGTCGCCTCGGCTGAGCTCCCAGCGCCACAGGGTTACCGGACAGTCAGTCCCTGCCAGCAGCGTATGGGGATGGTCCTCTACCAGTGCTTGCCCGGTCGTCAGCCATTGGCTGCTGTGCTCGGATTCCACCATCAGCGCGCCGTCTCGAACATACAGAGACCGGGGTAGAGAAGGCAGGTGGACCGGTGCGCATCCGGCAGGCAGGACATCCTCGTAGAGGCTCAAGATCAGTGCGGTCATGGTGAGATGCTCCATGTTGGTGGCCGTGAAAAAGAACGGCGTTTTTTGAAAGAATGACAAGATTGTATCGATGAAAGATACGAGTGTCTCTTTTTTTACAAAAAAGTCTTCAAAAATCCATTTTTTTCTATATTGTATCGTTCAGAGCAACAGCTGATCCGATTTTGTCGGCTCTGAAAAACAACAAGGGCACGCGTTCGAGCTGTATCTGGTTCGGACACAGAGGAGCTATCTCATGTCACACAATGCAGAGCACACGGTGACGTCGCCTGCGGCGTCAACTCGATGGTGGAAGGGAGCCACCCGTCACCAATGGCAGACTTTCCGATCCGCGTACCTGGGCTGGATGCTCGACATCATGGACCTGATGTTGTTCGCCATGATTATTTCGGCTGTGGGTAAGGATCTCGGTTTCGACAAGGGGGCTGCCGGGATGGTCGCCTCGGCGACGCTGCTGGCCAGTGCCTTTGGGGGGCTGGTGTTTGGCTTTTTGGCCGACCGCATTGGCCGCGCCCGATCCATGGTCTTGAGTATCCTCTGCTATGCAGCGGGAACCGCGTTGTGCGGTTTGTCGTATGAATTGTGGCACCTCTTACTGTTCCGGGTGATTGTCGGCCTGGGAGTGGGGGGGGAATGGTCCGCCGGGTCGGCTCTGGTTAGTGAAACCTGGCCGGCGGAGCATCGCGGTAAAGTGCTGGGTTGGGTGCAGAGTGCTTTCGCCAGCGGGTACGCACTCGCCGCTATTGTCGCTGCCGTGGTGCTGCCGTTACTGGGGTGGCGTTGGGTCTTCGTGGTTGGCCTGCTGCCAGCCTTGTTGGCGTTCTACATTCGTCGCCATATGAGCGAACCGGAGATCTGGAAAAAGCAGACTCACCGTCTTTCTTTTGGTGAAACCCTTAGCGCTCTTTTTGGCGAGCACCTGAAGACCACTGTGTTTGGTCTGGCGCTGATGATCACAGCGATGTGTGGTTACTGGGGACTGTTTACCTGGATCCCCACCTATCTCTCCACTTCCGTGGCGGACGGTGGAGCGGGTCTGGATCTGGTTCGGTCCACTACCTGGATTGTCATCATGCAGGTGGGTGCTGCCCTGGGGTTTGTCAGTTTCGGTTACATTTCCGATGCTGTCGGAAGACGTGTGGCTTTCACGTCCTTCTTTGTCATCTCGGCGATCGCGGTACCGCTGTATGTGACGATTCAGGAGCCACTGATTCTAATGGCATTCGGTGCCGTGGTGGCCTTTTTTGGTACCGGATTTTACAGCGGTTTCGCTCCCACCTTTGCCGAACTTTACCCCACGTCCATTCGCGCAACTGCTCAAGGGCTGGTCTATAACGGCGGAAGGGCGGTTAGCGCCGTCGCGCCCGCCATCATCGGCTTCTCGGCGGATAACTTCGGTCTCGGATCGGGGCTGGTGCTGACGTCCGTCTTCTTTGGGCTGGCGGCGCTGGTGGTGCTGCTGTTCCTGCCCAAGCAGAAAGCAATGGAACTTGAGTAACTTCTTTTGGAGATCCTGGTGCCGATCGTACGTATTACTTTGGTTGAAGGTCGCGACAACACTCTGGTGGAAAACTGCATCCGGGAAGTGGCGCGTTGTGTGAGTGAACAGCTTCAGGCGCCGATCGAGACGGTGCGAGTGATGGTTGATGAACTGCCTTCTTCCCGTTTCGCTGTTGGTGATCGCTTGAAGAGTGACGTACCGACAACCTGACACTGACCTTGGAAAATTTCATGTCTGCTATCTCTCTTGACGTCGCCACGATTGATAACGCTGCGTCCCGATTGCGGGCGGCGGCAGAAGATCACCACTACCTGCCGCCGCTACGCGATAGTCTGCCGGGCCTGGATATCGACTCTGCTTACGCCATACAGCAACGCAATAACGATGCAATGTTGGAAAAAGGGCACCGTCTGGTGGGTCGAAAGATCGGTCTCACCTCCCGCGTGGTGCAACAACAGTTGGGAGTCGATCAACCGGACTTCGGCGCGTTGTTTGATGTGATGGGTTATGCCGGTGGTGAGCCGGTGCCGTGGAAGGTATTGCATCAACCCAAAGTGGAGGCGGAAGTGGCCTTCGTGTTGCGGAGTGATTTGGCGCAGGCGCACGCTTCTTTGGTGGATGTGATCAATGCCATCGACTATGCGCTGCCAGCCATTGAAGTGGTGGGCAGCCGTATCGACAAGTGGGACATCCGCATCACCGACACTATTGCCGATAACGCTTCCAGCGGGGCTTTCATACTCGGGACCACGCCGCGCCGGTTGGGCGAGCTGGATCTGGAATTGTGCGGAATGGTGATGGAGCGGCGCGGAGACCCTGTGTCGGTGGGTGCCGGCCGCGCCTGTCTGGGCAACCCTCTCAACGCGGTGTTGTGGCTGGCTCGCAAGATGGCGGCGTTGGGGCAACCATTGCGGGCTGGCGACCTGGTGCTGTCCGGCGCCCTTGGTCCAATGGTTGAGGTGGCGCCTGGTGATGTCATCAGCGCGCGTATTTCCGGTCTTGGCAGTGTCGAGGCGGTGTTCGAAAGCGAATTGGCGGAGAAGCGGTCATGAGCGAACTCAACCTGAAGCAAATCGCCGCTCGCCTGGATGATGCCGCAAGCCACGTAAGCGCCGTGGAGCAGATAGATCCTGAATACCGGATGGCCCTGTGGGATGCGTACGAAATTCAACGGTTGTCGATCGCATGCCGGATGGCGCGTGGTGAGCAGTCCGTCGGTATCAAAATGGGATTCACCAGTCGTGCCAAGATGATCCAGATGGGTGTTGATGACGTAATCTGGGGACGCCTCACTTCCTCCATGGCGATCACTGATGGTGGCGTGGTCGATCCGGCCCGCTTTATTCATCCGAGAGTGGAGCCTGAGCTGGCGTTCGTACTTAAGCGTGATTTGTATGGTGGCGAATCTCCGGCCCAGGCATTGGCCGCCGTGGATGCGGTGGCGCCGGCGCTGGAAATCATCGATTCCCGTTACCGTGATTTCAAATTTTCCCTGTCGGATGTGGTCGCCGATAACGCCTCATCCTCCGGCTTCGTGATCGGCCCCTGGGCCGATCCTCGCCAAGACTTATCCAATCTGGGCATGGTGATGAGCTTCGATGGCCAGGATCAGCAGATTGGCTCCAGCGCCGCATTACTTGGCCATCCGCTTCGAGCCCTCGCCGCTGCAGCCCGTGTTGCTGCTGAAGCCGGTGAACCACTGCGTGCTGGCGCCATCGTTATGGCCGGCGCCGCCACTCCGGCACAGTGGCTCGTCCCTGGCAGCTACGTGCAGCTGATGGTGGAACGCCTGGGGCGGGTCGGATTTCATGTGGGTGCCTGAACGCGCCCGTCTGAGGAGTATTTTATGAATCATTCCAATGCGAATCCCGCGACACCTGGTCGGGTAAAAGTGGCGATCATTGGCTCCGGTAATATTGGCACCGACCTGATGATCAAGATCCTACGCTATGGGAAGGGCCTGGAAATGGGCGCCATGGTAGGTATTGATCCGGCTTCCGATGGTCTCGCCCGTGCCGAGCGCCTGGGTGTGCCGGTCACCGCCGATGGCATTGATGGCCTGCTGAAAATGGCGGCTTTCAAGGATATCCGGATCGTCTTCGATGCCACATCCGCCGGTGCTCACGCCAAGCATCGTGAACTGCTCACGCCCCATGGCATACGCTTGGTAGACCTGACTCCGGCGGCGCTGGGTCCTTATGTGATACCGGCGATCAACCTGGATGATGAGTTGGATGCCGAAGACATCAACATGGTGACTTGCGGCGGCCAGGCCACGATTCCGATGGTGGCGGCGGTGTCCAGGGTAACCAAAGTGCACTATGGCGAGATCGTTGCTTCCATTTCCAGCAAATCCGCCGGTCCCGGTACGCGCGCTAACATCGACGAGTTCACTGAGACTACCTCCCTGGCGATCGAGAAGCTTGGAGGCGCAAAAAAAGGTAAGGCGATCATCGTTCTGAATCCGGCAGAGCCGCCGCTGATCATGCGTGATACAGTTTTCGTACTGTGCGAGGAGGCGGATCAGTCGACCATCGAGAAATCGATCGGAGAGATGGTGGCAACGGTGCAGAGTTACGTGCCTGGCTATCGTCTTAAACAAAAAGTGCAGTTCGAGCACATTTCGGCGGATCGTCCGGTTAATGTGCCGGGTTTGGGCATGAAGTCGGGATTGAAAGTTTCTGTATTCCTGGAAGTGGAGGGCGCTGCCCATTATTTGCCGGCATATGCCGGCAATCTGGACATCATGACGTCAGCCGCTTTGGCCACCGCCGAACGCCTGGCAGAAACGCGACTTGCGCCCGAGGAGGCACGCTGATGAGCAAACTGTATGTTTCCGACGTCACCTTACGGGATGGCAGCCACGCCATTCGTCATCAGTACAGCGTTGAAGACGTGCGGCGCATTGCCAGGGCTTTGGATGAGGCCAGGGTGGACTCCATAGAAGTGGCGCACGGTGACGGCTTGCAGGGGGCCAGCTTCAACTACGGCTTCGGCTCCCATAGTGACGTCGAATGGATCGAGGCGGCGGCTGATGTGGTCGAACACGCCATGATTACTACGCTGCTGTTGCCCGGTATTGGTACCATTCATGATCTTAAGGAAGCTTATGCTGCCGGTGCCCGGGGGGCGCGTATTGCCACCCACTGCACCGAAGCGGATGTGTCCAGGCAGCATATCGAAAAAGCCCGGGAAATGGGTATGGACACGGTGGGCTTCCTGATGATGAGCCACATGAACAGCCCGGAGGGGCTGGCGCAGCAGGCCAAGTTGATGGAGAGTTATGGGGCTCAGACTCTTTATGTCGTGGATTCCGGTGGTGCCATGAACATGAACGATGTGCGGGCGCGTGTGCGTGCTTGTCGGGATGTGCTTGATTCAGGCACGGTCATGGGAATTCATGCTCACCACAATTTAAGTCTGGGTGTAGCCAACTCCATTGCCGCAGTGGAAGAGGGCGCGCAACGGGTGGATGCCAGCCTGGCCGGTATGGGAGCGGGCGCCGGTAACGCGCCGCTGGAAGTGTTTATTGCCGCTGCCGAGAAAATGGGCTGGGAGCATGGTACGGATTTATACAAGTTGATGGGCGCCGCCGATGACATCGTGCGGCCGTTACAAGATCGACCTGTACAAGTGGATCGGGAGACCTTGGCGCTGGGTTACGCTGGTGTATATTCCAGCTTTCTGCGCCACGCGGAGGTGGCTGCCAAGCGCTATGGGTTGAAAACGGTGGATATTCTGGTGGAACTGGGGCGACGCAAGATGGTAGGCGGGCAGGAAGATATGATCGTCGACGTAGCCCTGGACTTGCTTAACCGCTGACTCCGGCGCGGAAATTTGCTTGCCAGTTTGGCCTCGCTCTATTGGAATACGATGAGTCCCTAGGCTGAGGAAGCAAATAATGCTGGAGTGGATAGCTTCTCCAGAGGCGTGGGTGGCCCTTGCCACCCTGACCGCCCTGGAAATCGTGCTGGGTATCGACAATATCATTTTTCTTTCCATTCTGGTTGACCGACTACCGGAACGGCAGCGTCCCAAGGCGCGTTTGATTGGCTTGTCCCTGGCAATGATCATGCGGCTGCTGCTACTGGCGTCACTGGCCTGGCTGACCAGGCTCACCGCGGATTGGTTCACGGTGCTGGGGCAGGGCATTTCCGGCCGCGATCTGGTGCTGATTCTCGGCGGTTTATTTCTGCTGGCAAAATCGGTGATGGAAATCCATCACTCCATTGATGACGCCGGCGAACAACATCAGTTTACCAAGTCCAGGGGCAGAGCTTCCTTCTTCAGTATTCTGGTGCAGATCGCGTTGCTGGATGTGGTGTTTTCGCTGGACTCCGTTATTACCGCCGTCGGCATGGCCAATCATCTGGAGGTGATGGTGATCGCGGTGGTCATCGCGGTGGGCTTCATGATGGTCTTCGCCAATGCCATCGGTAATTTCGTTACCGAACATCCAACCCTGAAGATGCTGGCGCTGTCGTTTCTGGTGCTGGTGGGGACGGCGTTGGTTGCGGACGGTCTCGATTTCCATATACCCAAGGGCTACATCTATTTCGCCATGGCGTTCAGCTTTGGTGTGGAAATGCTCAACCTGCGCATGAGCGCCCGCCGTCGCAGGGCGAGCAGTGGAGACTAGGGGCCACAAGGCACAATAGACAAGGCCTCGTTGTTGTGCACATACTCTTTGGTATATATACAGAGTAAATATTTAAAAGCCTTGCTTCGGGAGGCATGAATAACGCTTATCACAATAACAACGGAGGCTTTATGCGGAGTGCTATTTCTATTCTATTCGCTGCATTGATGATGATGGCGGGGCCGTTGCTGGCGGCGCCGGTGAAAATCGCGCTGATTGATCCGCTGACCGGCCCCATGGCCAGCACCGGCCTGCCGGTATTGGAGCATCTGCGCTTCGACGCGCGACGGCTTAACGCCGATGGCGGACTCAATGGAGATCCCATTGAAATCATCGGTCTGGATAACAAGATCAATCCCCAGGAAAGCCTGGTTCAGTTACAGAAGGCCATCGATGAGGGAGCCCGATACATTGTTCAGGGTAACGGCTCAGCGGTGGGGTCGGCTCTGATCGCGGCGGTGGATAAATACAACAGGCGTAACCCCGGAAAGGAAGTGCTTTATCTGAATCATGGCGCGGTGGAGCCAAGTTTCACCAATGATCGCTGTTCATTCTGGCACTTTCGTTTCGAAGCGCATTCCGACATGAAGATGAAAGCGCTCACCGACTGGATCGCCAGTCGGGATGACATCAAGAAGATCTACTTGATCAATCAGGACTACAGCTTTGGCCACGCGTTGGCGGAGGCCGCGCGTACCATGCTCAAGGAGAAACGTCCGGACATCGAAATTGTCGGCACTGATTTTCATCCGCTGAGCAAGGTCAAGGATTTCACCCCCTATGTTTCCAAAATCAAGGCATCCGGGGCGGACGCCATCATCACCGGTAACTGGGGGCAGGATATCACCTTGCTGGTCAAAGCAGCGGCGGAGTTTGGTCTGAATGTACCGTTCCTGACTTATTACGGCGGTAGCCCGGGGGTAGTCAGCCAGTTGGGCGAGCAGGGCGTGGACCGTATTTATGAGATCTATGGCTATTACGGTGATACCGATGACGATGCTATTGGCGAGCGTCAGAAGCAGATGTATAAAGACAAGAAATGGGATTACTTCCTGTTTTATCCGCGTATCACGGTAATGTTGGAAATGCTGCAAAAAGCGGCGAACAAGGCGGGCAGCAATGATCCGGTGGACGTGGCCCGGGCGCTGGAAGGACTGTCACTGGAGACGTCCTACGGCACCGTCACCATGCGTGGCGAGGACCATCAGCTGCAAACGCCGTTGTTCGTTTCTGTGCTGAAGGACGACATGCCCTATGGCGCCGAAGGCACGGACTTCAATTTCGCCAAACTGGATCGTATTGAACCAGAGGTGGTCACCATGCCGGCGACCGGGTGCCGCATGCGTCGGCCACAATAACGGAAGCGGAAAGAAGGTTCGTCGCGCTTTCAACGACGAACCTTTCCTGGAGAGGAGAAAGGATACCCGTATTCCCCGGTTACCCCGAAGATATCAACCCGGAGGTTGCTACAGCACCGCTGTGGGAGCTTGCTTGCAGGCAAATCTTGGGACCCGGAAGCTTATTCGCTTGCAAGCAAGCTCCCACAGCGGCTTCGTAGCCCCTTCCGTTACAGACCCGTGCTCATGATCGAAGCGCCGTTTCCCTCTAAACCGCTATGAGTCCCAAAAAAGCGGCGACCTGGGTCGCCGTCGGCTGGTTTACCTATTCAGGGCTGTAGATCCCGCAGCCGGCTCAACAGGTTCATCAAGGTCTGGTAGTCGTCCTCGCCGAGTCGCTGCTGGATCTTCTGATATTGCCGGTTCATGCCTTTGCTCATTTGCGCGAATACCTCATGTCCCTGATCGGTGAGGGTGACGCACAGGCGCCGTTGATCGGTTTCCGGTTTCCAGCGGTGTACGTGGCCGGCCTTTTCCAGGCGCACCAGCACGCCGGTAAGGCTGGGCCGGAGAATACAGGCCAGGGCGGCCAGATCACGACTTTCCAGGGTAAAGTCAGGAGCTTGTTTAAGAATACGAATGACTCGCCATTGCTGCTCGGTCAAGTTGTGTTTGTTGAGCAAAGGGCGGAAGTACGCCATCACGGCTTCGCGACCCTGCAACAGGGCCAGGGTGAGGGAGGGGGCGGCTTTGGGCATGCGGGATCGGCGTCCTTACAGTTGGAATGGGCATCAACCGATGCCCAGACACATGTATTTTACTTCCAGATAGTCCTCAATTCCGTAACGGGAGCCTTCGCGGCCCTGACCTGATTCCTTGATGCCGCCAAAGGGTGCCCGCTCGTTGGAAATAATACCTTCATTAACGCCGACCATGCCATATTCCAGCGCCTCGCTGACGCGCCAGGCGCGCCCCAGATCACGTGTATAGAGGTAAGCGGCCAGTCCAAACGGCGTGTCGTTGGCCAGGGCCAGTGCTTCCTCTTCGTCATGAAACCGGAACACTGGTGCCAGAGGTCCGAAAGTTTCTTGCTGAAACAGCAACATATCCGGTGTGGCGTTGGCCAGCACCGTGGGCTGAAAGAAAGCGCCGCCGAGCGCATGGCGCTGCCCGCCGATGAGAATGCGGGCACCTTTGCTGGCGGCATCGGCCAGGTGAATCTCCACCTTCCGCAGGGCCTGCTCGTTGATGAGCGGCCCTTGCTGCACACCTTCCTCGAAAGCCGGCCCGACCCGCAGCGCCGCCACCGCCGTGCTGAAGCGCTGGCAGAACGCATCGTAAATGCGGTCGTGGATCAAGAAGCGGTTGGTACAGACGCAAGTCTGGCCACTGTTGCGAAACTTGGATGTCAGTGCGCCTTGCACGGCGGCGTCCAAATCGGCGTCGTCGAAAACGATGAAGGGGGCGTTACCGCCCAATTCCAGGCTGACCTTTTTCATTTGTTCCGCGCATTGGGCCATCAGTAACTTACCCACGGCGGTGGAACCCGTGAATGATAATTTGCGGACCCGCTCGTCGCCGGTCAGTGCCGCGCCGATGGTGGCGGCGTCGAGTCCGGTGACCACGTTCAGGACGCCGGCGGGCAGGCCTGCCTGTTCCGCCAGTGCCGCCAGTGCCAGTGCCGACAGCGGTGTTTGCGGATCCGGTTTGAGCACCAGGGTGCAACCGGCGGCAAGCGCCGGTGCCGCCTTGCGGGTGACCATGGCATGGGGAAAGTTCCAAGGGGTGATCGCCGCCGTCACCCCACGGGTTGTTTCAGCACCACCAGACGCCGGCCGGCGCGATCATGGGGAATGATATCGCCGTACACCCGCTTGGCTTCCTCGGCGAACCACTCCAGGAAGCGGGCGCCGTGGTCGATTTCGCCGAGACTTTCCGCCAGTGGCTTGCCTTGTTCCAGGCTCAGCAGGTGAGCCAGATCCTGGCGATTTTCCATCACCAGACGAAACCATTCCTTCAGCAGCGCGGCGCGCTC
>NZ_AQPF01000042.1:0-35295 GCF_009846745.1 Alcanivorax xiamenensis
CTTGCCAGGGCGTTGTGTCTGGTTTTGCATTGCCAGCGCCCCTCAGTCCAGTTCCCGCGCCAGGGTCGGCGGCATCTTGCCGGGCGGCGGCGGCGGCCAGCCGCCCAGGTCGCGGAAGCGGTTGACCATGGAGCAGAACAGCTCGGCGGTGCGGGTGGCGTCGTAGAGGGCGGAATGGGCCTCGCGCTGGCTGAAGCGGATGCCGGCGGCCTCGCAGGCCTTGGCCAGCACCGTCTGACCGTAGACCAGGCCGGCCAGGGCGGCGGTATCGAAGCTGGAAAACGGGTGGAACGGATTGCGTTTGACGTCGTTCCGCTCGGAAGCGGCGTTGAGAAACCCCTGATCGAAGAAACTGTTGTGCCCGACCAGCACCGCCCGGTTGCAGCCGTTCTGCTTCACCGCCTTGCGGACCGGATCGAAAATCCCCTTGAGCGCGATATCCTCGGCCACCGCGCCGCGCAACGGGTTGCTCGGGTCGATGCCGGTGAAATCCAGGGCCGCCTGCTCGATATTGGCGCCGGGGAAGGGGTCCACATGGAAGTGGATCCGGGTGGCCGGGCGCAGGTGGCCGCCAGCGTCCATCTCCAGCAAAACCGCCGCGATTTCCAGCAGGGCGTCGTGGCGCGCGTCGAAGCCGCCGGTTTCCACGTCCACCACGACGGGCAAAAAGCCCCGGAAGCGCAAGGCAAGGGAAGGGTGTTTCTCGCTCATGGAGTCTCCGTACAAGGCGTGCCCATGCTACGGGGCCCGCTATCCCCGCACAAGACCGCCGGCCCAGAGCCGGGCTGAGGCGCCATTCTACACAAAACCGGCGATAAAGCGCGGCCTCCCGTGGACAGGTGACGGCGATGGACGGTGGCGGGTACAATACGCGGTCTTTCGTTCACTGCCATCGTCCGGCCAGGCCGGCGGTGCGCGTCCACGTGTGGAGCTTTGCATGTCCGGCATCAAGAAAGTGGTATTGGCCTATTCCGGTGGCCTGGATACTTCGGTGATCGTCAAATGGTTGCAGGAAACCTACCAGTGTGAGGTGGTGACCTTTACCGCCGATATCGGCCAGGGCGAGGAAGTGGAGCCGGCCCGCGCCAAGGCCCAGGCCATGGGCGTGAAGGAAATCTACATCGAGGATCTGCGCGAGGAATTCGTGCGTGACTATGTCTTCCCGATGTTCCGCGCCAACACCATTTATGAGGGCGAATACCTGCTGGGCACCTCCATCGCGCGTCCGTTGATCGCCAAGCGTCTGGTTGAAATCGCCGAGGAAACCGGCGCCGACGCCATCTCCCACGGCGCCACCGGCAAGGGTAACGACCAGGTCCGCTTTGAACTGGGTGCCTACGCGCTCAAACCCGGCATCCAGGTGATCGCGCCGTGGCGGGAATGGGATCTGAATTCCCGTGAAAAGCTGATGGCCTTCTGCGAGGACCATGAGATTCCGGTGGATTTCACCAGCAAGAAGAAGAAATCCCCTTACTCCATGGACGCCAACCTGCTGCACATCTCCTATGAAGGCGGCAATCTGGAAGACCCGTGGTGGGAAGCCGAGGAAGACATGTGGCGCTGGAGCGTGAGCCCGGAAAATGCGCCGGATCAGCCCACCTACATCACCCTGACCTACGAGAAGGGCGATATCGTTGCCATCGACGGTGAGCGTCTGAGCCCCGCCGAGGTGCTCGCCAGGCTGAACAAACTGGGTGGTGACAACGGCATTGGCCGTCTCGACATCGTCGAAAACCGCTATGTCGGCATGAAGTCCCGGGGCTGCTACGAAACCCCTGGCGGCACCATCATGTTGCCGGCCCACCGTGCCATCGAGTCCCTGACCCTGGACCGTGAGTCCGCGCACCTGAAGGACTCGGTGATGCCCAAGTACGCCGAGTTGCTGTACAACGGCTATTGGTGGAGCCCGGAACGTCTGGCGCTGCAAAAGCTGATCGACGCCACTCAGGAACACGTCAACGGTGAAGTGCGGGTCAAACTGTACAAGGGCCATGTGGCCGTGGTCGGCCGCCGTTCCGACAACGACAGCCTGTTCGACGCTTCCATCGCCACCTTCGAGGACGATGCCGGCGCCTACAATCAGAAGGACGCCGAGGGCTTTATCAAGCTGAACGCCTTGCGTTTGCGTATCGCCGCCAAGAACGGCCGGAAATTGTCGTAACCGGGCCGTCATCAACGGCTTGTAAAAAGCAGATCGCGGCCCGTGGGCAGCTCCTACACCGACGTTGATTCCAACGGTAGGGGCGGCCCACGGGCCGCGATCGTTTTTAATGGGAAGCTACGGTATCTTCCATATAGTCTGTAAAGACGGAAACCAGGGACCTCAGGATGAAGAAAACCGTCGTTGGCTGGCGGGAGTGGGCCAGTCTGCCGCAACTGGGTATTCAGGCGATCAAGGTCAAGGTGGATACCGGCGCGCGTACGTCGGCGCTGCACGCCTTCAGTGTCGAGCACTTTCAGCGTGACGGCGAAGACTGGGTGCGTTTTTTGATTCATCCGTTCCAGCATTCCGATGAGGTTCGCGAGTGCGAAGCGCCGGTGCTGGAGTTCAGGGTGGTGTCGGATTCCGGTGGTCACCGTGAACGGCGCCCGGTGATCGTCACCGAGGTGGTGATGGGCGGGCAACGGTGGCCGATCGAGGTGACCCTCACGGATCGTGACACCATGAAATTTCGCATGTTGCTGGGACGCACCGCCATGAAGCGCATCATGGTGGATCCCCGGTCTTCTTTCCTACTCGGTGGTAATGAGCGTCAGCCATGAAAATCGCCATTCTTTCCCGTAACAAGCATTTGTATTCCACGCACCGTCTGTTGGAGGCGGGCAAGGAAGCCGGCCATGAGATGCACGTCATCGACACGTTACGCTGCTATATGAGCATGGTTTCGCACAAACCGGAGATTCACTTCAAAGGTGAGGTGCTGGAAGGCTTTGACGCCGTCATCCCGCGGATCGGTGCGTCCATCACTCAGTACGGTACCGCGGTACTGCGTCAGTTCGAGATGATGGGCGTGTTCCCGGTGAACGAATCGGTGGCCATTTCCCGTTCCCGGGACAAGCTGCGTTCGCTGCAGCTGTTGTCCCGCAAGGGGGTGGGGCTGCCGGTGACCGGGTTTGCCCACTCCCCGGATGACATTCCCGACCTGATCAGCATGGTCGGCGGCGCGCCGCTGGTGATCAAGATGCTGGAAGGCACCCAGGGGATCGGCGTGGTGCTGGCGGAGACGGTGAAGGCGGCGGAGTCGGTGATCGAGGCCTTTATGGGCCTGAACGTGTCGGTGATGGTGCAGGAGTACATCAAGGAAGCCGGCGGTGCCGATATCCGTTGTTTCGTGGTCGGTGGCAAGGTGATCGCGGCGATGAAACGGCAGGCGAAGGCCGGTGAGTTCCGTTCCAATCTCCACCGTGGCGGCACCGCCAGCCTGATTCGCATCACCCCGGAGGAGCGTGCCACCGCGGTGCGTGCCGCCCGCATCATGGGATTGAATGTGGCCGGTGTGGATATTCTCCGTTCCAATCACGGGCCTTTGGTGATGGAAGTGAACTCCTCGCCGGGCCTGGAAGGGATCGAAAGCGCCACCGGCAAGGACGTGGCCGGCATGGTGATCCGTTTCCTGGAAAAAGAGGCGCGGCCCCATCGCACCCAGACCAAGGGAGCGAAGGGATAAAAGAGAGTTAACAGTTAATAGTGAAGAGTTAACAGCGAAAGGCAAAGGACGAGGTGATCTTGTGGGAAGCCTGCTTGCAGGCGAATGCCACTGGCAGATCTGGTGCGGGTAATCGATGAAGAACAGCAACCCCAAAAACCCTAAAGAACAAAAAGCGGTGCCGTTTCAACTGAATGGCATCACCGTGGCGCCGGGTACCCGCGCCAAGGTGGAGTTGCCGCTGGCGCAGCTTTATACACAGACGCCGTTGAACGTGCCGATCCATGTCATTCACGGCCGTCATCCCGGGCCGGTGCTGATGGTGAGCGCGGCCATTCACGGTGATGAACTCAACGGTGTGGAAATCATCCGCCGCCTGCTGCGCCATTCCTCCCTGCGCCGTCTTAACGGCACCTTGCTGGCGGTGCCGGTGGTCAACGTGTTCGGGTTCATTCACAAAACCCGTTACTTACCGGACCGCCGGGATCTCAATCGCTGTTTTCCCGGTTCGGAGACGGGCAGCCTGGGAGCCCGCATGGCCTGGCAGTTCAAGACCCAGGTGCTGGATCGCGCCACCCACGCGGTGGACTTGCACACCGGTGCTATCCACAGGGCCAATTTGCCGCAAATTCGCGCCGACCTGTCCAACCAGGCCACCGCCGATATGGCCAGAGCGTTCGGCGTGCCGGTGGTGATCAACTCGGTGCTGGGTGAGGGCACCCTGCGGGAAGTGGCGGAAGCCCAGGGTATTCCGGTGATCACCTACGAAGCCGGCGAGGCGTTGCGCTTCGAGGAAGGCTGTATCCGGGCCGGGGTGCGAGGGGTGCTCAATGTCATGCACCATCTGGGCATGACTGGCCCGCGCAAGACCCGGGCGCCGCTGGAGCCGCACATCGCCCGCTCCTCCAGTTGGGTCCGGGCGGAGCGCGATGGTGTGTTTCTGCCGCTGGTGGCGCTTGGCGCCTGGCTCAAGAAGGGCCAACTGATCGGCCGCATCTCCAGCCCGTTCGGTGGTGATGACGTGGCGATGTATTCTCCCTGTGCCGGTATTCTGGTAGGCCGCAACAATCTGCCGCTGGTGAACGAAGGCGAGGCGCTTTATCACATCGCCCGGTTCGATGAAGTGCAGGAAGTGGCGCAGAATCTGGAGGTGTTTACCTCCGACATCGAACACGGCCCGACCCTGGCGGGGGAGCCACCCATCGTTTAGCGTTGCCGCTTTCGCTATTCTTTGTCCCTCTATCGTGACTGGGAGACACCATGCCTGTGCCTTCACCCCGGACGTTGTACCGGGGTCTGCGGAACCTGCTGCGTTTTCTTGCCCGCCCGGTGCGCCGCGCCGAGGGGCGGGGAGAACGGGTGATTCAATGCTATCGGGGCTATGGGTCGCGCCAGGAGCTGTTTCTGATTGGCCGTGTATTCCGTCAGCCGGGCCTGGGGCTGGACCTGGCGGAAGGACCTCTCAACGATCTGGTCAACGTGGGACGGCGTACGGTGCGCTGGGGTATTGGCGGAGCACGGGTTCAGGTGCGTGCTCTGGGCTCCCGGGACCAGGTAAAAACCGACAGTGACGGTTATTTCTCCGTACGTTTGCCAATTCAGGAAACGTTGCCGGTGGAATCATCCTGGCAAACCGTGCGGCTGACGCTGTTGCCGGAGCGGGACGGCGACGAGCCGGCCAACGCGGACGCGAAAGTGTACATCCCGCCCGGGGATGTGGACCTGGCGGTGGTCAGCGACATCGACGATACCGTGATGTTCACCGGGGTCGCCAACAAGCTGTGGATGCTGTATCGGCTGTTCGTGGAGAAAGCCCGTCATCGCACCGCTTTCCCCGGCGTTTCCGCGTTGTATCGCGCGCTGTTTCATGGCCTTGATGGCGAGCGGCGCCGGCCCATGCTGTATGTGTCCCGGGCGCCCTGGACCATCTATGAAATGCTGTCGGAGTTTTTTCACCTCAATCGCATCCCCCATGGCCCGATTCTGTTCCTGCGTGAATGGGGGTTGACGCTGCAACGGCCCTGGCCGCGCCGCGCCAAGGATCACAAGGCGCTGCTGATCCGCCGCATGATGGCGTTGTATCAGCAACTGCCGTTCGTACTGATCGGCGACAGCGGCCAGCGAGATCCGGAAGTGTACGCGCGGATCGTCGCCGAGCATCCGGGGCGGGTGAAGGCGATCTACATTCGGCATGTCCATCAGAGCCCGTCCCGGGATCGCGAGATTCACCGGCTGGCCCGACAGGTAGCGGCTCAGGGTTGTGAGATGATCCTGGCCCGCAACAGCCTGGAGATGGCCCGCCACGCCCACCGCCTGGGCCTGATCAGTGATGCCGGTTTGCAAGAGGTCGATGAAGACTGTCAGCGCCGGTCACAGGACTAGGGCCGACCGGCCGGCACGGCGACTCCCCCCGTTTGTTACAAGCTCCCACGGATCATGCCACGAAGCCGCCGTGGGAAGCGGCCTTGGCCGCGAATGCCCGGACCGTTGGCCATTCGCTTGCAGGCAAGCTTCTCACGGTGGTCTTGACTCCTTCGGCGAAATATTCAACGCTTGATGAGTTTTTATTCATCGAATGATGAATAAAGTGGCCGGACAGCATCGTGTGCCGCGCCGGTCCGGAAACATTATCGAACAACAACAACGACAATCAGGAGAACAACAATGACGAGTAGACCCATGCGGTCCCTGGTGATCGCGTTCCTGACCCTGGTGGCCGCCGCCGCTCCGGCGCTGGCCGGCGCTGGCGCCTGGCAGAACAACCTTTCCCTGGGCGGTTTCAACAAGGTGCATCTCTATACGCCGGATGGCGATTCGCCAGTGGGCAACGGCAAGGCGCTGTTGATCGTGCTGCACGGCTGTACCCAGTCCATCGATGCCTACAAAACCGCCAATCTGGAAGTGGCCGCCGAGGAATACGGCATGGTGGTGGCGGTGCCGGATGCCATGAACAAGGCGGGCTTCAGTTGCTGGTCCTATTGGCAGGGCACCAAGTCCCGTTCCGCCGGTGACTACAAGAATCTGATCAACCTGGCCAATACCCTGTCCGGCGACGCGGCCCGTGGTATTGATCCTAACCAGGTTTATATTGCCGGTTTGTCTTCCGGTGCCAGCTTCGCCAATACCACCGCCTGCCTGGCGCCGGATGTGTTCGCCGGAGTCGGAGTCAGCGCTGGTCCCAGCGTTGGCACCAGTTCCAGTGGCGCCATCGGGACCTGCGAGCAGGCCGATGTGGAAAGCCGCTGCCGCAATCTCGGCGGCGGTTATCAAAGCGCTTTCGACACCCAGGTTGCTTCCATCGCCCATGGCGATGCCGATACCACCGTGGACACCTGCTATAACCGGCAAAACGCCGAAGGCATGGCGGGGTTGTACGGCGTCAGTGAGGTGGCCGGCAGCACCGTGATCAACGCCGACGGCGGTAGCGCCGAGGAATTTCTGTGGCAGGACGGCCGCGTCTCCATGCTCTGGTTTCACGGCCTGGATCACTCCTGGTCCGGTGGTCAGGGCGCCTCCGGCAGCTATGTCAGCGGTGCCAGCATCAATTATGCCCGTTATCTCGGCGGTTTCTTCGCCGAGCACAATGCACGGATCGACCGTAACCGGGTGCCGACCCTGGCCCAGGTGGACGTCACCGCCAGCGCCGATCGGATCCAGGTCAGCGGCCAGGCCAGTGACGAGGACGGCACGGTCAGTAGCGTGGCCATCGTCATCGAGGGGGTGAACGGCGGCGGCGCCACCCTTGCCGCCGCCATCGACAACAACGGTTATTTCCAGGCTACCAGTGATCCCCTGGCGGACGGCCTGTACACCGTGGCGGTGACCGCCGCCGATGACGATGGCGGTGAAAGCGAACCGGTTATCCGTACCGTGCGGGTGGGGCCGGAACCACCGGCCAGCGCGCCGGTACTCAGTGACATCGCGGTGAGTGTGGACGGGCAATGCGCCACGGTTAGCGGTCAGGTGGTGGATGAGAACCAGGATCTGGCCGGGGTGACGGTGACCTTCGCCAGCGGCGTCCGGGCAGCAGGGATCGATGGCGTGCGCTATAGCGCGCGGGCCTGTGACTTGCCGGGCGGCGCTCAGAACGCCACCGTGAGCGCCGAGGACGAAGGCGGGCTGAGCAGCGGCGATCAGATCGATTTCGTCATCGACGCCGGCCAGACCGCCACCCTGGATCAGCACATCAGTGCCGGGCGGTTGGACTACACCAATTACGCCGACTGCTATCTGGAATACGGCGCGGACGCGTTCAAGCTGACCGAAGCAACGGTCAGTGGCCAATGCCAGTGGCAGGATGACGATGCCAGTTGCGCGGGACCGGTACAGGCCTGTTCCGGGGCGGGCGGGGGCGGAGATCCGCAGCCGCAACCGGGTGACGAATGTCAGACCCAGTCCACCTACAATTACTATCACAAGGTGGCGGGACGGGCTTACAGTACGGGTAACTACTATGCGCCGGACTATTTTGCCCAGGGCAGTGATGAACCGATGGCCGGTTCCACCTGGGGCCTGACCGCGTTGTACAGCGAGGATGGCGGTAACGTCTGGCGGCTGGGGGAGTGTCCGTGAGGCACGTAAGACGCAACACGCAACACGCAACGCGCTTGCACGCCATGCTTGCCAGCCCGGTAGCCATAGGGAAAGGGCTGATTCCTCGGGAAGTCCGGGGTGGGGCAGCACGCCTCCAAGGCTGGCTATCCGGGTTTGGATTCAGCCTGCCGGCGTGTTGCGTGCTAGCGTGCCAGCGAGTGTCCGGCGGTTGTTGAACCCGGGGGGCTTGCGTACTATCCGTCCATGACGACCAAGCCCCCCAAGTCCGCGGCTTCCCCCGCCAGAAAGAAAACCGTGGGCCGTCCGCGTTCCCGCGATGGCGGTGGCAACCGGGACACGCTGATTCTGGACGCCGCCGAGCGTCTGTTCGCCTACCATGGCTATGACGCCGTCACGCTGCGGGCGGTGGCTCGCGAGGCCGATGTGGATCTGGCCCTGATCGGCTATTATTTCGGCGCCAAGCAGAAGCTGTTCGACACCGTGTTCCAGCGTCGGGCACGCATTCTCAACGAGGACCGTCTGGCGGCGCTGGCATCCGCCCGCGCTGAATGCGATCCGATACCACTGGAAAAAATCATCGAGGCTTATCTGCGGCCACTGGAAATGGCCCAGGAGAGCGAGGATCGGGGCTGGCGTAACTATTGCGCGCTGTTGGCCTACGTGAACACCTCGCCGGTGTGGGGACCGGTATTGATGAGTCGCCATTTCGACGGCCCCATGGAAGCGTTCGTGGAAGCGCTGGCGGCGGCCCTGCCACGGGCCGAGCGTGCCGATCTGTACTGGTGCTACCACTTCATGTCCGGTGCCATGTCACTGACGTTCGCCAATACCGGCCGCATCAATGCCATGTCCGGCGGCCTGTGCCGCTCCGACGACTTCCAGACCGCCTATGACCGCATGATTCCGTTCGTGGTGGCGGGGTTCGAACGGGTGTGCGGTCCACTGGGCTGAGCGTTTGGCTCAGTCCTTTTTGTCCACCGTGCCACCGGCTTCACGCCAGGCCTTGAATCCGCCTTCGATGTCACACACCGGGCCGAACCCCATTTCCACCAGCTGCTGGGTGGCCAGGGCGGAACGGTGGCCCAGGGCGCAGAACAGCACGAAACGCTGGCCGCTGGCGAAGGCGTCCTTGTGGTACGGGGAATCCGGATCGACCCAGAATTCCAACATGCCGCGTGGGCAATGCAGAGCGCCGGGCACGGTGCCTTCGCGTTGCAGCTCGCGCACATCGCGCAGATCGACGAAGCGGGTGTTCGGATCGTCGAGCAGCGCCACCGCGTCCTCCGCCGTCAAGGATTCAATGCGGGCCTTGGCCCGCCGTACCAGTTCGTCACTGCTCAGGGTCAGTGTTGTCATCATTCTCTCCCGATCATGGCTTGGTGCCGATCATAGAACCCGTCCGGGTCGCGCGACTTCGCCCTCGCGAATCAGCACGTCGCTGATTTCATCGAGAATGGCGGGGTCGTCGATGGTCGGCGGCAGAGGAAAGTCCTTGCCGTTGACCATCTTACGCAAAGCGGCACGCAAGGTCTTGCCGGAGCGGGTTTTCGGTAATCGCGGCACGATCAGGGCGCGACGGAAACACGCCACCGCGCCGACCTGGTCGCGAATCAGGGCGATCAGTTCCTGCTCCACCTGTTGTGGTGACTGCCCGACGCCGTCCTTGAGCACCACCAGCCCCAGCGGCACCTCGCCCCGCAGTTCATCGTGGCGGCCGATCACCGCCGATTCCGCCACCGCCGGATGGGTGGCGATGTGCTCTTCCATGATGCCGGTGGAAAGCCGGTGACCGGCCACGTTGATGACGTCGTCGGTGCGGCCCATGATGTGCACGAAGCCGTCTTCGTCCAGGTAACCGCCATCGCCGGTGTGGTAATAGCCGGGATAGGTGCGTAAATAACTTTCCAGATAGCGTGGGTGGTCGTTCCAAAGCGTTTGCGCGCAGCCCGGCGGCAGCGGCAGGCGCAGCACGATGTCCCCTTCCTGGTTGGGCGGCAGCGGCTGGCCGTCCTCGCCCAGCACTTCCACCAGGTAGCCGGGTACCGCCCGGTTGGTGGAGCCGTTGCGCACCTCCCGTTCGCCGAGTCCGGCGCAGGGGGCGGTCACCGGCCAGCCGGTTTCGGTCTGCCACCAGTGGTCGTACACCGGCCGCCCGGTGAGGTCGCTGAGCCATTGGTAGGTGGGGGTATCCAGCTTTTCGCCGGCGACGAACAGATGCTTGAGCGTGTCGATCCGGTAGCGCTGGAACAACGTGCCTTCCGGATCCTCCTTGCGCATGGCCCGGAAGGCGGTGGGCGCGGCGAACAGACCATTGATGCCGTACTCTTCCACCAGCCGCCAGTAAGCACCGGCGTCCGGGGTCTTCACCGGTTTGCCCTCGAACATCACCGTGGTGCAGCCGCCCAGCAGCGGTGCGTAGACAATGAACGAGTGGCCCACCACCCAGCCCACGTCGGAACAGCCCCACCAGATTTCCCCGGCTTCCATGCCGTAGATGTTGCGCAGCGCGTAGAGCAGAGCGACGGCGTGGCCGCCGTGGTCGCGGACGATACCCTTGGGCTTACCGGTGGTGCCGGAGGTGTACATGATGTAAAGCGGGTGGTTGGCGTCGAGCGGCGCCGGCGGCGCCAGGTCACTGCCATCGACGGTGGCCCGCCAATCGAGAAATCCGTACTGCCGCAGTTCCGCGGTTGCGGTTTCGCGCTGCAGTACCAGGACCTGATCGACGTGATGCCGGCATTGTCGCAGAGCGCCGTGAACCAGCGGTGTGTAGGGAATCACGCGATCGATCTCGATGCCGCAGGAAGCGGTCAGGATCACCTTGGGCCTGGCGTCGTCGATGCGCACCGCCAGTTCGTTGGCGGCGAAACCGCCGAACACCACGGAATGCACCGCGCCAATGCGGGCGCAGGCGAGCATGGCCATGGCCGCTTCCGGCACCATCGGCATATAGATCACCACCCCATCGCCCGCCGTGACGCCGAGACGGGTGAGCGCGCCGGCCAGCTCGGCCACCCGTTCCAACAGCTGGTTGTAAGTGTAACGCTGGCGGACGCCAGTGACCGGGGAATCGAAAATCAGTGCGTCCTGCTCGCCCCGGCCTTGCTCCACCTGATGGTCCAGGGCCAGATAGCAGGTGTTCAGGCGGCCATCGCCGAACCAGCGGTGAGTACCGTCATCCAGGGTTTCCAGGATGCGCGTGGGCGGTCGGTACCAGGCCACGTCGCGGGCCTGCTCGGCCCAAAAGGTTTCCGGTTGTTGGCGGGCCTGCTGAAAGGCATTCCGATAGCTCATTTCCGATTCCTTGCCGTTTGTTGTTTTGTGGCGTGCGGAGGCGACGTCGGCACGCGGTACGGTTATCCAAGCATCGGAGCTGCCGGGATGCCAGTAGACGATGGTCGGTTTTTTGGGGCTGGACGTGAAAGCATCGCTTGCACGCAACACGCAACACGCAACACGCAACACGCAACACCGCTAACACACTCCATTCGCGGCCCAGGCCGCTCCCACAGCGACGCTGTAGCCCTCTTGTGGGAAGCGTGTGTACACGCGAATCGAGCCCGGCGCCCAACCCGCCAAAATGGATCGGGCAGCAGTGCCCACGAACCGCGCACCTGACCGGAATTAATGTCTCGAAAACCGGCTGGCAAGCCGGGCGGTTAGCGTGCCGACGTGTCAGCGAATTATGGGACGAGGGTATAGAGACCTTCCGGTAACCCCGGACTGGTCGTGGGAGCGGCTCACGAGCCGCGATTGCCCGCCGTGCCGGACCTAAACCACCCCACCATTGGCGCGCAGCACCTGGCCATTGACCCAGCCGCCGTCGGCGCCGACCAGGA
Source organism: Alcanivorax xiamenensis (assembly GCF_009846745.1). NCBI lineage: Bacteria > Pseudomonadati > Pseudomonadota > Gammaproteobacteria > Oceanospirillales > Alcanivoracaceae > Alcanivorax > Alcanivorax xiamenensis. The sequence goes on from NZ_AQPF01000042.1 coordinate 12,041, forward strand.
ACGCCACGGTGCCGGCGATGTCCTCCGGCGTACCCAACCGTTCCATGGGGCTCAGTTTCGCCAGCCGTTCCACCAGCTCCTCCGATTTGCCGTCCAGGAACAGATCGGTGGCGGTGGGGCCCGGCGCCACCGCGTTGACGGTGATGTCGCGGCCGCGCAGTTCCTTGGCTAGGATGCCGGTGAGGGTTTCCACCGCTGCTTTGGTGGCGGCGTAAACGCCGTAGTTTTCCAGCTTCAGGCCCACCACGCTGGTGGAGAAATTGACAATGCGGCCGCCCTCGCGCAGGCGCCGCGATGCCTGGCGCAGGGTATTCAGGGTGCCCTTGAGGTTGATGGCGATCTGGCTGTCCACCAGCTCGTCGTCGCCGTCGGCCAGGGGCGCCAGTTTGAGAATACCGGCGTTGTTGATCAGCACATCGACACCACCGAATGCGGCCTCGGTGGCATCGAACAGTTCCGCCACTGCCCGCGGGTCACTGACATCGGCCTTGACCGGCAAGGCGGTGCCGCCGGCTTGTTCGATCTTCGCCGCCAGGGCTTCCGCCGCCGGGGCGCTGGCGGCGTAGTTGATCACCACGGCATGGCCATCGGCGGCCAGGCGTTTGGCGATGGCGGCGCCAATGCCACGGGAAGCGCCGGTGACGATGGCGACGTTCTGGTGAGGAGCGGACATACAGGTTCTCCTTGGTCGGTTTATGCGGGAAACCGGAACACCATACACCCCTGTACAGGGTGAATAATTAGGAGAAATTCGATATCACTGTTCATCAATCATGAACAAAAAGAGAAGATGGAAAGCGCGAAGGCAGGGAACTCTGCTGCCCCACGATGCTGTGAGGTATCGGTGGACGTCGTATTCGCTGCCAAGGCGGTTTCCCACGGAGAAAACTACAGCGCCGCCGTGGGCGTTGCCTTGGCGGCGAATTTGAGGCGCCGCGGGCGCGGGTTCGATCAGCCGCGGCTGGCGCGGTTGCCGCCATTGCCGCCGCGCTGGCCACCGCCACCACGGCGACGCCGGCGCGGTGCCGGCTTGCCGTCGGCATCGCGGGGCGCGGAGCGGCGCTGGCCACCGCCTTTGTTGGCAGGGGCATTCCCTGAACGGGAGCCGGGGCGGGAACCATTGGGACGGGAGCGCGGTTCCCGATCATCGGGGATATCGGCCACCGCCGGCGGTTCGAAGTTGCTCACCTGGCGGCGTTCGATCGGCTGTTTGATCAGTCGTTCGATACCTTTGAGCAGTTTCTGATCCTCGCCGCTGACCAGTGACACTGCTTCACCGTCGGCGCCGGCGCGGCCGGTACGGCCGATCCGGTGCACGTAGTCCTCGGCCACGTTGGGCAGGTCGAAGTTCACCACCTGCGGCAGCTGATCGATGTCCAGGCCGCGGGCGGCGATATCGGTGGCCACCAGAGCGCGCACATCGCCGCTCTTGAAGCCGGCCAGGGCGCGGGTGCGGGCATTCTGGCTTTTATTGCCGTGGATCGCGGCGGCTTCGATGCCGGCGTTTTCCAGCTGTTTGGCCAGGCGGTTGGCACCGTGCTTGGTGCGTGTGAACACCAGCACCTGGAACCATTGCTGATCGCCGATCAGATGGGTGAGCAACGCCGCCTTGTGCCGTTTGTCCACGGTCACCACCCATTGACGCACCCGCTCGGCGGTACTGTTGCGCGGGCTGACGTCGATTTCCTTGGGATTGCGCACCAGGGTCTTCGCCAGCGTGCGGATTTCATTGGAGAAGGTGGCGGAGAACATCAGGGTCTGCCGCTGCTTCGGCAACAGTCGCAGTACCTTGCGGATGTCGTGGATGAAGCCCATGTCGAGCATCCGGTCCGCTTCATCCAGCACCAGGATTTCCAGTTGGTCGAAGGACATCGCCTTTTGCTGATACAGGTCCAGCAGCCGTCCGGGGGTGGCCACCAGCACGTCCACACCGCCGCGCAGACGGTTGATCTGCGGGTTGATGTTGACGCCGCCAAACACCACGGCGCAGCGCAGCGCGGGCAGGTATTTTCCGTACTCGACCACGCTTTCACCGACCTGGGCGGCCAGTTCACGGGTGGGCGTCAGGACCAGCGCCCGCACCTGACGGCTGCCGGCCGGCTTGCCCGGCTGCAGCCGTTGCAGCAGTGGCAGGGTAAAACCGGCGGTCTTGCCGGTACCGGTCTGGGCGGCGGCCATTACGTCACCGCCCTCCAGAACCGAAGGAATGGCTTGGGCCTGAATCGGCGAGGGGCGGTCGTAGCCCTGTTCGGACACGGCACGCAAAAGGGGATCGATCAATCCGAGGGACTGGAAATCCATAGGGGGTATCTTCGGCGTTAAGGAAGGGAAGCAATAAAGGCGCGAAGGTTACCTGATTGGCGCCGGGGGCACGAGGACTTTATCTCTTGCGGGCCATGGAGAAGGCCCATGGAGAGCGGTATTGACACATTTTTACGGTCGGGGGCGGAGGAACAGGCCGCGACGGGATCAGCCGGGGCGTGGTCTGGCCGGGCCTTCCAGTACCTGACTGGCGAAGGCTGGCAGGCCGGCATGGCGGTAACGGTGGGTCTGGGTAAGATCGAAACCGGCATCGCGGAGGATATCAGGGGTCGCTCGGTTGAGGTGACAGCCGCACGCCAAATGCTTCCATAACGGCGTCAGACGATTTTGCCAGCGTTGCGTGCGGGAATTGGGGCTGGCGATGTGCTCCAGAACCAATAACTGACCTGTATCAGACATCACCCGCCGCATTTCCCGGGCGGCCAGTTCAGGATCGGGGATGGTGCACAGCACCAGGCACGCGACCACGGTGTCAAAGTGTTGGTCCGGGTAGGGCAATCGCCGTGCATCACCGGCCAGCAAGCGGATGCGTTCAGGGTGGCGGCCGTTGTCAGCTTGTCGGCGGGCCCGGTTGAGTAATGGGAGGCTCGGTTCCAGGCCGTGGATTTCAGTGGCCTGATCACTGTAGAACGGCAGATTGGCGCCATTGCCGACGCCGATTTCCAGGACCCGCCCGCGAGCGGCGGCAATCAAGCGTTGGCGATCGCGATGGAAAGGACGTGTCCCCAGGTCCAGCAGGGGCGGAAAAATGTAGTCACTGTAGAACCCCATGGCGTGGGCCTGTTTGTTGTTATCGGCCCATGCTTGGCCAAGCGGGGACGGGAAGTCAAGCCGGCACACTGATTCGCTGGCAAGCCAGCCTCCCACAGCGGCTCCGCGGCCCTCTCTGTGGGAAGCGAGCTTGCTCGCGAATCAGTGTGCCAACGGTTGCGTGTAAACGGATGTTCCACAACTGTAGGGTACCAGTGGCTCACGAGCCGCGATTTGTCTCAAAGCGTTAGCGGCTGATCAGCGCCAGCTCCGCGTCCTGTTGCAGTACCGCCCACCAGCGCCGGCCGTGGTCGGCGTCGAAGCCCACCAGGGGCTGATCGGCGCAGGCGTCCGGACGGTTTGGCTGCGTGCTCAGGAAGGCGCTGTCGAACGGTTGTTGTATCACGCAGTCGGTGTCAGCAATGGCCTGCCAGCCGTCGGCGGTGCGCCACGCCAGAGTGTGGCTGTCGGTGTCCAGGCCTTCGCTGGCGTCGAAGGTCAGCGCATAGGCGTCGGACACGGCGGTGGTCAGATCCCAGGCTTTGCTGGCGGTGGCTGGCAGGGTATGAGGCTGCTTGGCGGTGCCATCGGGCTGGCTGCCGGGCAGGCCAACCATGCTTTCGATGTCCTTCACCGCGCCGTAGGCGCTGGAGTAGGTGCCGGTCTGGTTCTGAGTGCCGCTGACGATGAGAATGTCCGAAGCGGTATCCGAATCGCCCTGTTGCCAGCTCATGGTCACCAGCTCTTTGAGATCGATGGTGGTTTCGGGAATTTCCACTTCGCTTTCGTTAAGCGCGACCAGGCGCTGGTTGCCGTTGAGGTTGGGGGTCCAGGATTCGTGGTACTGGAATAGGAACTGGTAGCCCAGGCGCATCAGGTCGGTGACGGTTTCGGCGCGGCTGAAGCCGGGGGTCACGCCCATGTCGCGGGTACGGCTTTCGACCCGGTTAAAAGTGTTGTTGGTGCCGGCCACCATGCGCGCCACGCTGCCGTCGTCGCCGGTGCAGTCGTTGCTGATGTAGCTGGCGTCCAGGTACATCACCGGGCGGGTGCCTTCGGGAATGGAGTTGGGGTAGACCAGCCGTTCGCAGCGGTTCTTGGTGCGTGAAAAGCGATCCATCAGTTTCCATTGCGGGTCGGCCAGTTCTTTGACGCCGTCTTCGTTGCTGCCGATGGTGTGTTCGACGTACCAGGACTCATAGTCGACCCGGTCGCCCTGGAAGGTGAGCACCGAGGCGTTGGCGTCATAGGCCGGGGAACCGTTATCCATGGTATTCATCTTTTGCTGCACGACACGCTGCACCAGTTCCCGCTCACCGTAGCGGAATTCATAGCCTTTATAGGAGGCGTTGCCGGACATGATCTGGGTGTACTGCGGCAGACGGTAGTTGCCGTCGGCGGTGGTCCAGGATGAAGGATCGACCCAGATCGGCGCGGTGATCACGGAGCGTTGATACATGTGTTCGTGGCCCTGCACCCAGAGCACATCATAGCGTGCGAAGAAGGCGCGGATGTCGTCCCACATGTCCATCAGGGCGTTATCTCCTTTGGTGCCCTCCACGATCATCTCGCGGGTTTCGCCGTACTTGGCACCGATCAGGCCGTCGTGGCTGGCGATCACCAAGTGGTCGAATTTGCCTTCGTTGGCGGCCACTTCCTGCTTGATCCATTGAAAGGCGATGGGCAGGTTGTAGTACTTGAGCAGGATGATCATCACGTTGTCGCGGATCACGTAGTAGTTCAGGTACTGGGCGCCGGCCATGTGCACCGCATCCTCGGGGATGTAGTGCTTCATGTTCTCGATCCATTCCACCGAGTAGGCGTAGCTGTCTTCGTGGTTGCCCATCAGTGGCAGGAATTCGATGCCGGCGTCACGGTAGCCTTCCGCCACCGAGGTCCATTGCTCGAACTCGCGGGTGGTGCCGTGGTCGGTGAGGTCGCCCACCGGGATCACGATGTCCACACCCAGTTCCTGTTCCTTGTCGAGCACCGCTTTCATCGGGTGCATGGAAACGTTGTCGCCGCCGCCCTGGGTATCGGGCAACAGACCAATGCGCAGGGTGGAAACCGGTGTCGGCGTGGGTGTTTCGCCGCCGTCGCCGGGATCGGTGGGTGGCGCGCCGGAATCGGATGAGGACGAAGAACCGCCGCAGGCGGACAACAAGCCGCCGAGCAGCACCGCGTACAGCGGTAATGCCGTGAATCGCATGATGTGAACCCCCAGTTTGGTATTGGTATGCCCGGGTGCATCCCATCACGCGCCTTGCTTCGCGCTTCTCCGCGACGGCGGAGGCGGGGTATGGAACCCGGGTCGGGAGCGGGCGGGCTCCCTGAGCGCTGCTTATGCTGGACAAGGGATGTGATGATTCGGCGTCATTGAAATGACGGTTTGATGATCCGTGCTGTCCCCCGGTTGAGCCCGCTCTCTGAGACGCGACACGCCGGTCGGCCTTGGAGGTATGAATTCAGAGCTGCTACGAAGCCGCTGTGGGAGCCCGCCTGCTGGCGAATCTTTTGGGCTTGGCGATTCCGTTCGCTTGCAGCGGTCCGCCGCCCGGACAAAGCTCCTACAGCAGCTTCGTAGTCTCCCTGTGGGAGATGCATCAGCGGACGAAGCGGACCGTCATGAAGCGTAGCGGTGGAACACTTCCAGGAAAGCGTCGCCGTAGGCTTCCAGTTTGCGGTCGCCGACGCCGCTGACGCTGGCCATGTCACGCAGCGAGGCTGGGTGAATCGCCATCATGTCGAGCAGGGTGGCGTCGTGAAAGATCACATAGGGGGGCACGCCGGCTTCCTCGGCCAATTGCTTGCGGCAGGCGCGCAGGGCTTCCCAAAGCGGGCGTTCGGCGTCCGTCACCGGCACCCGCTCGGCGCGGCGGGAGCGGGTCTGGGCACGGGCCACATCCTTGCGCAGCTGCAGCGACCGCTCACCGCGCAAATACGGACGGCAGTTTTCGGTGAGCTGCAGAGCGCCATAGCCGGCGGCATCCACGGTGAGCAGGCCCAGTGCCACCAGTTGCCGGTACACGGCCCGCCACTGATTGGCGGACAGCTCGCCGCCGATGTTCCAGGTGGAGACATGGTCATGGCCGGCGGAAGCGACTTTATCGCTGCGATTGCCGGTGAGTACATCCACCAGGTGGTTGACGCCGAAGCGCTGGCCGGTGCGGTAAACACAGCTGAGCGCCTTGCGCGCCACTTCGGTGGCGTCGAATGTCTGCGGCGGATTCAGGCAGGTGTCGCAGTTGCCGCAGGGCTGATCCAGGGCTTCACCGAAATAATTCAGCAGTGCCTGGCGCCGGCACCGGGTCACTTCACAGAGGCCGAGCATGGCTTCCAGCCGCTGATGCTCATGCCGCTTGAACTGTTCGTTGCCTTCCGATTGCGCCAGCATCTGTTTGTGGCGGATGGCGTCTTCCAGGCCGTAGGCCATCCAGGCGGTGGCGGAGGCGCCGTCGCGGCCGGCCCGGCCGGTTTCCTGGTAATAGGCTTCGATGCTTTTGGGCAGATCCAGGTGAGCGACGAAGCGCACGTCCGGTTTGTCGATGCCCATGCCGAAGGCCACGGTCGCCACCATCACCAGGCCGTCCTCGCGCAGGAATCGCTGCTGATGGCGCGCGCGCATCTCGCCGCCGAGCCCCGCGTGGTAGGGCAGGGCGGGAATACCCTGTTGGTTGAGCCAGTCGGCGGTTTGCTCCACTTTGTTGCGGGACAGGCAATAAACAATGCCGGCGTCGCCGGCGTGCTCGTTGCGAATCAGCCGCAACAGTTGCTGGCGGGCACTGTCCTTGCGTTCGATCCGGTACTGGATATTGGGACGATCGAAACTGGAGACGAAATGCCGTGCCTCGGTCAGGTCCAGCCGTTCAGCAATCTCCTGGCGGGTACGCGGGTCGGCGGTGGCGGTCAGGGCGATGCGTGGCACCTGGGGGAATTCCCGGTGCAACAGCGATAGCTGCAAATAGTCGCTGCGGAAATCGTGGCCCCACTGTGACACACAGTGGGCCTCGTCGATGGCGAACAGCGCCAGCGGCGATTGGTGCAGCAACTCCAGGGTTCTCGGCTGGGTCAGTCGTTCCGGGGCCACGTAGAGCAGATCCAGGGTACCGTCGCGGACTTGTTGTTCCAGCTCCCGGGCCCGACCGGCGTCGAGGGTGGAATTGAGGAAACCGGCGCTGACGCCGAGGGCGTTGAGCGCGTCCACCTGATCCTGCATCAGTGCGATCAAGGGGCTGACCACCACGCCGACGCCCTCCCGCGCCAGGGCCGGGATCTGGTAACACAGGGATTTGCCGCCGCCGGTGGGCATCAACACCAGGGCGTCGCCACCGCTGACCAGGGTGTCGATAATGGCGGCCTGCTGGTTACGGAACTCGTGGTAGCCGAATACGTGCTGGAGAATCGAAAGGGGATCGCGTTGCATGGCGGCAGTATACCTGCCCGTGGACGCGGTGACATCCGCGTGACATGTGCGCCACGCAGAATCCGGCGCGACTGTGACAAAACCGTGACGGGGAACAAAACGACAATGCGGACATGGCGGGTTTTTCGTGAATTTTTTCTGTTGGGCTGGATCAGCTTCGGTGGTCCGGCCGCCCATGTGGGGTATTTTCATCGCCGTTTTGTCGGCACTCTGGGTTGGCTGGACGAGGAGGAGTTCGCCCGCCTGATGGCGTTGACCCAGTTTCTCCCCGGCCCGGCCTCCAGCCAACTGGGGTTCGCCATTGGCCGCCACCATGCCGGTTTGCCCGGTGCGCTGGCCGCGTTTCTCGGTTTTACCCTGCCGTCGTTTCTGATCATGGTGCTGGTGGCCCTGTTCGCCGCCCGCTGGGCCGGCGATCGACTGGACGGCGTGGTACAGGGGCTCAAGTGGCTGGCCGTGGTGGTGGTGGCCGACGCGGTCTGGAACATGGGGCGCCGTTTTTGTCCCGACACCCCGACCCGGGGACTGGCGCTGGCCACGGCGGTGTCCCTGTGGTGGTGGCCCGGCATTGTTACACAGCTCCTGGCCCTGTCGCTGGCGGCGCTGATCGGCGCCGGACGGCTGAAACGAACCGTGGAGACGGTCTCGCGGAGCGGTGCGGTCAAGGTCCGTCCGTTGCTGCTGTTCGCCGGATTGTGGGTGTTGTTCATGCTGGTCGGCGGGTTCTGGCTGCCGCGGGACTTTTATAGCGCCGGAGCCCTGGTGTTCGGTGGCGGCCATGTGGTGTTGCCGTTGTTGCAAGGTTTCGTCGGTGACCGCATTACCACCGACGCTTTTCTGACCGGCTATGCCGCCGCCCAGGCAGTGCCCGGACCGATGTTTTCCCTGGCCGCCTACCTGGGCGCTCTGCTGATGCCGGCGGCGCCCTGGTCCGGCGCGGCCCTGGCGACGGTGGCGATTTTCCTGCCTGGTTTTCTGCTGGTGTGGGCGTTGGCCGACGCCTGGCGCGGCCTGGCCAGTCGCCCGGCCATGGCCGGAGCGGTGGCCGGCATCAACGCGGCGGTGGTGGGCTTGCTGCTGGCGGCCCTCTACGACCCGGTGTTTCGCTCGGCGGTGGCCGGTGTGGGGGATTTCGCGGTGGTGGTGGCGGGATTCGTGTTATTGCGGTCGGGAAAGGTGCCCTTGCTCTGGCTGGTGGTGGGGATGGCGTTGTTGGGCTGGGCCGTCAGCGGCTTTTGAGGGAGGCGTTCTGAAAGAAGGGGCGCCAGACGGTTTCATTGTCGATGGCGGGGACCGCTCTTCTCAGGGCCGCCAGATCAAGTTGTTTGAACCAGGCCGCGGCCTCCTGACACTCCGGCAGGCTGTTTGAGCTGACATCAAACAGCAAGCTCAATTGCAGATCGTCATCCAGGCTGGCGATGGGTAAACGGTAACGGCTGTTGCAGGTCTTCCGTTGCTGGTTGATGCGCAGCTTCAATGCCGGGCCGGCCGCCGCCACTGTCTTGCCATATTCGTCCTCGGCGGGGGCATGAGGCCAGACGTCCTGGAGCGCGGGTGGATTGGCTTCGTCCCAACGTATAAGAAAGATCCGTATTGACACCGCTCCCTCTTGATCGAAGGAAAAAAAATCAAGCCTTGGGGGATGATCCGGTGACGCCATAGGAGCCGATCGGCCGTGGAATAAATCGTCGTCGGGATTGAACAGAGGGGTTAGTCGCTGTCCGAGAAAGGTCACGAATCCCGCATAGTCCTTTTGTCCCGTATCGGAGTCCACGGCGGGAATATATTCGCCCGCAAGTGACCGCAGGGGGAGCTCTTCCGTCCCCAGCTGTTTGATGATGCCAATGAAATCACCCGCCACCCGCGTATCGGGTGTTTCCGCCTTGGCAAGAATATAGGTATCGTCGATATCGCGTTCGGCCTGAATGTAATAGTAGCCGTTTGGCTCTCGCGCGATGTGGATATCGTGTCCGAGGCTGTGATGATCGGGATGATTGGAAAAAAAGTTCTTCGCCACTTTCCGCCGCTGGTATTTATCTTCATTGGTGGTGGCGAAGAGGGTCATTTCGTGGGCTTTGGGATCGCTTCCGTGCCGCTGCCAAACCTTGAATGCCACGGCATCGGACCTGGCTTCAGGATATCTGAGAACATAATTTCCGGGCAGCTTCAGCGACAGCATACCCTTGAAGGAGGTCTGCCATGTTGGCGTGGCTTTGGCCTGGGCAAGTTGCTGGAATATTTTTTGCGTCCGGTTGCGCGCATCGTGCCAATCGGTCTGGCGCCGCAGGAGTTCAGGGGCGTCCGGCTCGACCGGGACCAGCTTCAGTGCCTGGATACCGTTTATGTCGGTGGCGAGGTTGTCCTTACTTCGCTCTTTCAGCGCGTTGAGGTCACTCTCGTCCTTGATGTCCGGATAGCGATTGCCGAATAAGCCTTCTTCCTGAACAAAACGAATCGAACCGTTCGCCTCGGCAACATAATCCTTGCCATGACCACGCAACGGGAGAGCCTCTTTCTTGAACGGCACCATCAAATAACCGCGCAGTTTGGTCCCATCCGGTCCATAGAGCCGCATTACCGGCAGCAGGCGGTCAACCTCGGCCCAGGTGACCTCGGCATAGGAATCAAACTTGGAATTGATAGGCTGGGGCAGGTAGGTGCCCCCGGGCACATCACGGGCAATGGTAAGGGCGAGAATCACAGTGACCGGGATCAGCAACAGGATCGAGGCAAGGATCAAAAGCGCGCGTTTCATGATTGTGGTGTTGTCCGGCCTGTCTGTTTTTGTTGGCTCCACTATAACAATTCGAGGGCTATCGAGAGAGGGCGCATGGTTTGAATTGCCAACCGGCGTCGCTTGCTTCAAGCCCGGAACCATGATTCAATTCTTTGAAAGTGGGAATCAGGATTCCGATCATGGCATACCGGGAAACCGCGCAGGTGCGGGCACGCAAGGCGGCGCAGCGGGAGAATTTGCTGCGAACCGCCGAGACGCTGGTGCGTGAAGGTGGATTCGTCGCCATGACCATGCAGGCGGTGGCGGAACGCGCCGGGGTGGGTGTCGGCACGCTGTATCGCTATTTCGACAACAAGGCGACCCTGGCGGCGGAGGTGTTCCGCGTCGCCACCGAGCGGGAGGTCGAGGCCGTGGCGCGGGCCCTGTCCGGGCCGGGGGGCGCTGGTGCCCGTCTGGAGCAGGCGTTGCGGGTGTTCGCCGGTCGGGCCATGGCGGCGCCGAAACTGGCCTGGGCGTTGATTGCCGAACCGGTGGAACCGGAGGTGGATGCCGAGCGCCTGCATTATCGGGCCACCTACGCGGCGCTGTATCGGAATGTACTGGATCACGGCGTGGCCAGCGGCGAGCTGCCGGCCCAGGCCACCGCTCCCAGCGCCGGCCGAAGCCCTGGTGGGGCCACTGGCGGCGCCGCTGGCGGACGCCGCCCTGCCGGATCAGATGGTGGCCTTCTGCCTGCGGGCCGTGGGTGCCACGCCATCGCAATCGACACAACCACAACAAAACACCACCACAAGCGCCGTCGGCGCGGGAGGTCAATCATGAATGCTCAACACGATGCTTTGAACGTGGAGGCCCTGGCCGACACCCATGAGGTGTTCAACCAGTCCGGTGACCTGCAGGATTACAACGCCTATGACACCGACAATGCCCTGCGTGAGGCGGTACGCCGCCACGGTGCGGGCTGGGCGGAACCGGCGTTGTCCGCCCACGGTGCCAGGACCGGCAGCGCCGAGGTGATCGAATGGGGCTTCCTGGCCAACGAAAACAAACCGCGGTTTTTCTCTCACGACCGTCACGGTTACCGGGTGGACGAGGTGAAATATCACCCGGCCTATCACAACCTGATGGCGCTGGGGCTGGAGAGCGGCATCCACTCCGCGCCCTGGACCGATCCCAGGCCCGGCGCCCATGTGGCCCGGGCCGCGCGCAGCTACCTGCAGGCCCAGGCGGAAGCGGGCCATGGCTGCCCGCTGACCATGACCTTCGCGGCGGTGCCCTCGATCCGACTGACCCCATCCCTGGCCGAGGAATGGCTGCCGAAGATCCTCAACAACGGCTATGACCCGCGCAATGTGCCGCACTATGAAAAGCAATCCCTGACCATCGGCATGGGCATGACCGAGAAGCAGGGCGGCTCCGATGTGCGGGCCAACACCACGCGCGCTTATGCGATCGGCGCTGGCGGCCCCGGCGAGGCCTACGAACTGATTGGCCACAAGTGGTTCACCTCCGCGCCCATGTGCGATGCCTTCCTGGTATTGGCGCGGACCGAAAAGGGGCTGAGCTGTTTTCTGGTGCCGCGCTGGCGGCCCGACGGCAGCAAGAATCCGATTCAGGTGCAGCGCCTGAAAAACAAGGTGGGTAACGTCTCCAACGCCTCCTCCGAGATCGAGCTGCGCGGAGCCCTGGGGTGGATGGTCGGCGAGGAAGGCCGGGGCGTGCCGGCGATCATCGAGATGGTGGCGATGACCCGCTTCGACTGCATGATCGGTTCTTCGGCGGGGCAGCGTCAGGCGGTGGCACAGGCGGTTAATCACACCCAGGGCCGGGCCGCGTTCGGCAAGACGCTGATTGACCAACCGCTGATGCGCAACGTGCTGGCCGATCTGCAACTGGAAGTGGAAGGGTCCCTGGCCATCGCCATGCGCATGGGCGAGGCGCTGGACAATACCATGCTGGACAGTGGTAATGAGCAGGAACAATTGCTGTTGCGGTTGGGGCTGCCGGCGGGTAAGTACTGGATCTGCAAACGCACTCCGTTCCACGCCTATGAGGCGATGGAATGTCTGGGAGGGAACGGCGCCATCGAGGATTTCATGATGGCGCGTCTGTACCGGGAGGCGCCGATCAATGCGATCTGGGAGGGTTCCGGCAATGTGCAGGCGCTGGATATGCTGCGCGCTCTGGCGAAGACGCCGGGAGTTCTGGACGCGTGGTTCGCTGAACTGGGTAAGGCGGCCGGTGCCGACAGCCGTCTGGATCACGCCGTGGCGACGTTGAAGGGCGAGTTCTCCGATATGGCGGATGCGGAATATCGTGCCCGCGACATCGTCGACCGCCTGTCGCTGACGATGCAGGCCAGTCAATTGGTGGCCGCCGGCAACAGTGCCGTGGCGGAAGCCTTTATCGCCTCCCGCCTGGGTGAGCACGGTGACCGCAACTACGGCACTCTGCCGCGTGGTTTGGATCTGGATGCCATCCTGCAACGGGCCGATCCCTGGAGCGAATAGGCCGGTTCCACGAACTCCGCAACCCTTCGCTACGAAGCCGCTGTGGGAGACTGCCTAGGCAGCGAATTGTTTTCTCCGCTGGCAATATTCGCTTGCAAGCAAGCTTCCCACAGTGGCTCCGTGACTCTTCTCCGTGGGAAGCTGCGGAACGTGGTGGTGGCCCGCAATAGGTTCCGCGTTTCGTGCTCAGAGCTTGATGCGATCCAGCAGCTCGAACCACAGCGCCCGGTAGGCGTGGGCGGCCGGCGTGTGCGGGGCGAATTCCGCCACCGGTGCGCGATGATCGCCCATCTGCTCCACATGGGTGGAGTAGGGGATCCAGGTCTGCAGGCCGTTACGCATGATCGGCGGCCGTTTCACCAGCAACTCCAAATGCAGGGCCCGGCGCCGGTCCACCATGTTATAGAACGGGATCAGTTCCAGGTTCTTGAGCTTCTTGCTGTCCAGCCATTCCCGAACTTGTTCCAGGGCGCGCAGGGAAAGGTGCGTGGGGATCACCGGTACCACCAGGTAGTCGGCGGCGGAGAAAATGCTTTCCGCCACCGGGCTCAGGGTAGGGGGGCAATCCAGCAGCATTAATTCGTAGGTTTCGCCGAACGGCGCCACCAGTTGCCGCAACTGACCGCGACCGGTCTCCGCCAGCTTGAGGTCGGCATTGCGCAGGCTGAGGTCGGAGGGGATGGCGTCCAGCAGGGGCCAGCGGGTTTCCCGCTTCAGGTTGCCCATGGGCTGTTTGCCTTTGAGAACGGCGCCCGCTTTATAGCCGGCGCCGTCGTCGACACCGAGATAGAAACTGGCGGCGCCCTGGGGATCCAGATCCCAGAGCAGGGTGCGATGCTTCCAGCGGGCCGCGTGCCAGGCCACATTGATGGCCGTGGTGGTCTTGCCCACCCCTCCTTTCAGATTATAAAAGGCGATGGTTCGCATGATCGGCACTGATAGTGATGGACGGTGTCCGGCAGGCTAGCACGAACCGGCCGGTGTGTCCCGCCATGGTGGAGGAGGCGGCGCCCCGTTGTGGAGAGGTTCCTTGTCGAGCGTTCGCGCAGGGGCTTTAATCAGTGCTGGGGTCGCCGATACCACGAGGTACGGTGGGGGCGAGGGGGCCCTGGCCGGGGGAGGAGAGCCAGGGATCAGCATTCCAGGACACGGAGAAGCAGGATCCTGGCTCTTCGCGAGCTTTGAAACCTTCCGCTTTGAATCTCGCCGCGGACTACGAAGTCGCTGTGGGAGACTGCTTTAGCAGCGAATGAGCGCGCGGGGGCACAAATGGGCTGCTGATAACCGTGGGGCGGCAGGGGGACGAGGGACGATATGGGGGACACAGGGAAAGCGATGGGGGCGCAAGGAAACACGCTGATGGAAAAACGCCATCCGGTTTTTCTCAGCACCGGGTATCCGGATCCACTGGGGGTGCGTCAGAAGGTGCTGGCGCCGTTGTTGAATCAGGCGCTGATGCCCTTGGGGATGACGGCGTTGGATGACGGCGCCGATCATATGCCGCTGGCGCAGCGGTTGATCGATGACAGTGACTATGTGGTGTTGATTCTGGGTGGGCTGTACGGCGCTCTTTCGCCGCTGGGGCTGAGCCAGATGCACCGCGAATTTGTCTATGCCGCCACCAAGCGCAAGCCGGTGCTGGCGTTCATTCACGAAGCACCGTCGCTGTTGCCGGAAGCGGCACGGGAAGCATCCCGTGAAGGTGCCGTGCGGCGCGATGATTTTGCCCGCTTGCTGCAGGGCAAGGCTCGCTGCCATAGCTGGCGCGAACCGGTGGATCTGGTGGAGCGGCTGACACGGGTGCTGCCGGATTGGTTGCGAATCCATCCGGCCGCCGGCTGGGTCCGGCCCGGTAACGCTGGTGGTAGTGAGGGCGCCGTTTTGCGCCGACGGCTGGCGGCCCTGGAAGCCGAGCGCGAGCGCTGGCTGACGGAGCAAAGGCCGGCGGCGGCGGTACTGGCCCGCGGCGGCGATGCGGTGGAGCTGGAATACAGTTGCGCGGTGTATCAAGGGGGCGCCTGCAAGCTGACGCGGGCGTGCAGCCACTGGCAATGGGACGCGGTATTCGGCTCGCTGGCACCGAAGATGCTGGAGGGCGCCAGCGAGGTGGTGTTGCGCAAGGCTCTGGAGCAGGCGTTGACGCGGCGGGCGCTGGAGGAATTGAAACCCCGTTTTCCGGAGGCCCACGCGGTGCGCAATGTGACGCTCGCGGAGCCGGTGCTGCAGCAGATCAAGGTGCAGCTACGGGCGCTGGGTTTGATCCGTCACGATGAGAGAGGGGTCGGGCCGGGTTGCTGGCGGCTCACCGCGACCGGTGACGCCGCCATGACCCAATTGCTGGCGCGGCGCCGCGAAGGGGGGTAGAGGTTATTACGGAGCCGCTGTGGGAAGCTTGCTTGCAAGCGAATGGGACAATGCCGGAGGCCGTGTTCGCCAGCAAGCTGGTCTCCCACGGAGTGTGCCACGAAGCCGCTGTGGGAGGCTTGCTTGCAAGCGAATGGGACAATGCCGGAGGCCGTGTTCGCCAGCAAGCTGGTCTCCCACGGAGTGTGCCATGAAGCCGCTGTGGGAAGCTTGCTTGCAAGCGAATGGGACAACACCAGAGGACCGACATTTGCCAGTAAACTAGCTCCCACAGCGGCTCCGTAGTCTGGGCAGTGAAACCCGGGCGCTCAACGCCCGGCCAGCTTCTCCTTGAGTGCTTCCACCACCTGATCCAGCGGCAGGTCCTCATTGTCTTCCGCGCCCCGGCGCTTGTATTCCAGCACGCCACGGTCCAGTCCTTTTTCCGCCACCAGAATACGGTGGGGGATGCCGAGCAGTTCGGAGTCGCTGAATTTCACGCCCACCCGTTCTTTCTCGCGGTCGTCGTAAAGCACCTCGATACCAGCCTCGGTGAGCGTCTGATAGAGCTGCTCGGCGGTGTCTTTTTCGCGCGGGCTTTTCTTCGGATTGAGCGGCATCAGTACCACCTGGAACGGGGCGATGGCTTCGGGCCAGATGATGCCGCGCTCGTCGTGGTTCTGCTCGATGGCGGCCGCCACGATGCGGCTGACGCCGATGCCGTAGCAGCCCATCGGCATGGTCACCGCCTTGCCGTTTTCGTCCAGCACGGTGGCGTTGAGGGCCTCGGAGTATTTGGTGCCGAGCTGGAAGATGTGGCCCACTTCGATGCCGCGTTTGATCACCAGGGTTCCCTGGCCATCCGGGCTCGGGTCGCCGTTCACCACCTTACGCAGATCGGCCACTTCCGGCAGCGCCACGTCGCGCTCCCAGTTGATATTGAAATAGTGCTTGCCGTCCTGGTTGGCACCGGCGCCGAAGTCGCTCATCTTCGCCACGGTGCGGTCGACGATGCAGGGGATCGGCAGGTTCACAGGCCCCAGGGAGCCAGGACCGGCGCCGACGGCGGCGCGGATCTCTGCTTCCTCGGCGAAGGTTAGCGGCGCCGCCACCCCTTCCAGTTTTTCCGCTTTGACGTCGTTCAACTCATGGTCGCCACGAACCAGCAGGGCCACCAGGCCGCCCTCGGCCCCTTTCACCACCAGGGTTTTCACAGTCTTCTCGATGGGCAGGTCGAATTGCGCCACCAACTGCTCGATGGTTTTGGCGTCGGGCGTGTCCACCAGCGTCATTTCGGCGCCGGGCGCCGGGCGCTCGCCAGCGGGGGGCAGCGCTTCGGCCAGCTCCACGTTGGCGGCGTAGTCGGAGGTGTCGGAGAAGGCGATGTCGTCCTCGCCGGAGGCCGCCAGCACATGGAACTCATGGCTGGGGGCGCTTCCACCGGGCGGTAGTCCAGCCCCAGGCGATCGAAGATCGCGCAGTAGGCGCGGTGCATGTCCTGGTAGGTCTCGGCCAGCGATTCCGCGTTCAGGTGGAAGGAATAGGCGTCCTTCATGGTGAACTCACGGGAACGCATGACGCCGAAACGCGGGCGGATCTCGTCGCGGAATTTGGTCTGGATCTGATAGAAATTAAGCGGCAACTGCTTGTAGCTGTGGATCTCGTTGCGCGCCAGATCGGTGATCACTTCTTCATGGGTTGGTCCCAGGCAGAAGCCATTGTCGTGGCGGTCGTTGATGCGAAGCAATTCAGGGCCGTAGGCGCTGTCACGGCCGGATTCCTGCCACAGCTCGATCGGTTGCACTACTGGCATCAATACTTCCTGGGCGCCGGCTCGCTCCATTTCCTCTCGCACGATCCGCTCCACCTTGCGCAGCACGCGCAGGCCGCTGGGCAGCCAGATGTAGAGACCGGATGCCAGTTTGCGGATCATACCCGCGCGCAGCATCAACTGGTGACTGATGACCACCGCGTCGGCGGGGGTCTCCTTGACGGTGGCAAGCAAATAGCGGGAAGTACGCATAATTTGTACGAATCCGGATCAATAAGGTGCGATTGACGGTGCCGAAGCGTTAAGTGGGCTATTCTACATAGTCGGCCCGGCGCTGACACCGGTAGGCTTCCTGTCAAAGCGGGCCTCTGGCACTATCTACGCACTATTCACTTATTCACTACTTACTATTCGTTTGCCATCGCCGATTTGAGAGAGAAGGAAGACAACAGTGCTGAGCGCGCAGGAAGTACAGACCATTATGTACAACGGCTTGCCTTCGGCGGCCGATACCGCTTTGCAGGTGGAATGGGTGGAAGGGAACCGGGCGCGGGTGCGCTATCCGTTCCAGCCGTCGATGATTCGCCCCGGCGGCACCATTTCCGGCCCGACCATGATGGGACTGGCGGATTCCGCCATGTACGCGGCGATTCTCGGTCGGCTCGGGGCGCTGGAAATGGCGGTGACGCAGAATCTGAATATCAACTTTCTCAGCAAGCCGGCGCCGGTGGACATGATCGCCGACGCCGAAATCATCCGGCTGGGACGGCGCTCGGCGGTGCTTGAGGTGCGTCTCTACAGTGTCGACAGCGATGACATGGTGGCCCATGTCACCGGTATTTACGCGCTGCCGGCGGCTACCTGAACTCCTTCTCCCAAATCAGATCGAGCGCCTGATTCTTGCTGCTCGACTGGGCTTCCAGGTGTAACTGCCGGGTCAGGGTGTAGCGCAGCATCACCGTGGATATGGCATCGAAAATCCCCACCGCGTAGGTCAGATACAGGCGCTCGGAGATCTGCTTGCCGAGCATCAGCGCGGCGTCCTCGGTGCCGCCCCAGTCGCTGCCAATGGTGACCTCATCCAGACCCAGGGTCTCGCTGAGTTTGCGGGTCACGCCGCTGCCCTGCAGGCCATAGATCGCCAGCGCCTGGGCCACCATGGCGGCGTCGGTCTGATTGGCGTTGCTGAGCCCGCGGCCGGTGAGCAGATAGGACATGGCCTCGCTTTCTTCCAGGGTCGGGTCGGAGAAGATCCGCGCCTTCGGTTGCTGCAAGGTGCCGCTGATACGCACCCCCACCACCAGGCTTTCACTGGGAATCTTGCGGATGGCGAGGATATCCAGGCCCGGGTTCTCCGGCGGTCCCTGGAACATCAGACGGCCATTGTCGATGGCCAGATTCTGGCCGTAGGCGCGGTAGCGGCCTTCCTTGATGGTCAGGTTGCCGTTGAGCTGGGCCGGCTGATCCACTTTCTGACTTACTCGCAGCTCGCCGCCCAAGATGGCGGTGAGACCGAAGCCCTCGAAGCTGACCTTGTCGCCCAGTACCACGTCCACCGACATGGCGAAGGGCAGCGGCGCACGGTCTTCGGTCTCGGCGTCGATAATCACCTGGTCCGCACTCACCGACACCGCGCTTTCCGGTAGTTCGCGGGGCTCAAGGTGAGCCTCGGGCACGGTCAGGGTGCCGTCCAGGGTGAGATCCTGACCGTTGCCCTGAAGCCGCAGGGCCGGGCTGACCCAGACCTTGGCGTCCGGGCGGTTGGCCACCTTCAGACGCTCGCCATCGATGTTGAGCGTGACCGCCAGCGGTGATACCTCCGGACGCCATTCGCCGTCCAGGGTCAGGGTGCCTTCGCCGAACCGGGCGCGCCCGCCCAGTCGCAAGCCGGCGGCATCTCCGGCGGCGGTAAAGGTGATTTCCTCCATGGCGATCCCCAGTTCCGGCACACTGGCGTGGCCGCCGGTGAGATCGATCTGGCCGCTTAACCGTGGCGCGTCCTGCGTGCCACTGAGGTTCAATTCGCCACGGACGGCGCCGTTCAACTCGCCGATTTGCGGGATCAGGGCGGCGAAGTCATCGAGTTTGGGAATATCCAGACGCAGCCGGCCGTCAACCGGAGCCGCCGCGCTCAGGCGAGTGTTCAGCTCCGCGTCCAGGGAGCCGTGTCCGGCCACCACCAGGGCCAGTTGGCTGGCCAGGTTGCCCCGTTCCAGGGTGCCGTCGAGACGGGCGGTATCCAGGTTGAAGACATGGTCCTGTCCGGTATCGCGCACGATGAGCCGGGTGTGGTCGGCGCTCAGGGTCCATTCGCCGTTGGCGGCGGCCAGGGTGCCGGAGAAACGGCTGTCCAGGTTGATCTCGCCGGCCAGACTGAGTTGATCTCCGAGCCAGGGATTGAACAGGGTCAGCGGCAAACGGGCGAGTCGGGCCTCGGCGTTGAAACGGCCGCCGTCCCCGTGTTCACCGCCCAGACACAGGCGGCCCTCGCCGCTCTGACGTTGCAGACACAGTGTCTCCAGTTGCTGCCGGGTGGCACTGACGCTGAACGGCGCCGGTGCATCCAGTACCCAGTTGCCGGCGCGCGGTTCACCCAGTCGCCACTGTTCGATCCGGCCGTGCCAGCGCCAGTCCTGACTCAGAGCTGCCTGTAGGGCGAGTTCCAGCTCGGCGGCGTCCTGGTGGGCGGCGAGTGTCACCCGATGAGCCGCGCGGGTGCCCTGGACCGCCAGCGTCAATTGCTGCAGGCGCTGTTCAGCGCCCTGGCTTACCGGGCCCAGGGTCAGGGTCAGGCTTTGCCGGCCGTTGCCGGTTGTGAGATTGCTGAAGCGGGCATCAAGACGGGGCAGGTGCCAATCCTCCCAGGCCAGTTGCCGGCCGCCCAGGTCGCCGCTGAGCAGCGGGTTTTCCAGGGTGCCGGCCAACCGCCAGCGCAGGTCAAGGGCGCCGCGGGCCTGGCCTTGCCACGCCGACAAATCCGCCACCGCGGCGGTTCCCGCCAGCGCCAGCCGCTCTCCCACTTTGCCTTCGGCGGTGATCCGGTCCTGGCCCCAGCGGCCGGTCAACGTCAGACTCAGCTCGCCGCCGGCGGGCTGGCTGGCCTTGCCGGTCAGCGATACCGGTTTTTTCCGCAGCGTGCCGGTGAGCGACAGGGGATCGACGCTGACACGCCAGTCCTGGTCGCGCCAATGTCCCTTGCTCCGTGCGCGCAGGGTCAGATTGCCGGGCCAGTCCGGGGCCACCAGCGCCGGGTCTAGCGCCTCGCCGTCGACGTTGAGGTCCCAGGCCACGCCATTCTCATAGGACAGGCTGCCGGAGGCGCTGAGGTGCTGGCCAGCGCCGTCCAGATTCAACGTCGTCAAGGCCAGGGACCGGGTGCTGGCGGTGGCGTCCAGATTCAGCATGAGCGGGTGGCCGTCCGCTTCCAGATCGGCATTGCCCTGGATGTCGAGGGCATCGAGCGTGCCCACGGTGGTCAGCTTGCCGGCGCCCAGTTGCACCGGCACCGGAGTATCCACTGGCAGCGCCTGGGCCGGCCATTCATGGATCAGATCCAGGCTCAGGGTCTGATCCCGCCAGGCCAGGCTGCCGTTGCTGCTCAATGTCAGCGGCGCGCTGAGGTCGTGGCTGATGTTCAGTTTGTCCAGATCGCCACGGAAGATCAGACGGCCGCCCAGTTGCGGTGCCACATCGTCACCGGCGGCGGGGCGGCGCCAGAGCAGGTCGCCCTGGGCTGGAAACGGAGTGTGCAGATTGCCGGAGAGACTGGCGTCCAGGCGGGTGTCGGCCACGGTGAGCGCGATCCGGGGCAGGTTCAGCCGTTGCCAGGCGGCCCATTGCTGCCCTTCCAGATCCCGCAATTGCAAATCGGTGGCGCCTTCCAGAATCAGTTCCTTCAGCGAGAAGGTATCAATGCGCACGCCCAGCGGCAGGGCGACGCTTTCGGGCATGGCGAATGGCGTGTCGTCCGGTTGCTGATCCGCGGGGGAGGGCGGTATATGCACCCGTACCTGGTCGGCATGCAGTTCGCCCAGGTAGAGCCAGCCGCGCAGGGCTTCCAATGGCACCAGCGAGAGGCGCAGCTGGTGCAGGTCCACCACCAGCTCATCCTGACGGTACTGCAAATGCGCCACCTCCGCGCCGCCGAGCAGATTGCCTTGCCAGCCTTCAATGGTGAGTTCACCGGGCAGAACCGGCTTGACCTGTTCCAGCACCCAAAGATTGCCGGCGCGGGAGGCCAGTAGTCCGTAGACGCCAGCGATCAGCAGCAACGGCAGCAGGATCATGATCAGCAGGGCCATGCGTAGCCAACGCCAGCGCTTCACAGGTCCGGCCCCATGCTCAGGTGCAGCCGCCAGGTGTCGCCGCCGCTCAGACCACGGGCCAGATCCAGACGGATTGGCCCCAGTGGTGAGCGCCAGCGCACGCCGAAACCGGCGCTGCGTTCCACATCGTAGTCGTTGAAGTCATTAAAGGCGTTACCGGCGTCGGAGAACACCGCCAGGCTCCATTGCCGGCTGATCGGACGATCGTACTCGACGCTGGTCACCAGCAAGTGGCGTCCGCCGATGACGTCATCGTCGTCGTTGGTGGGGCCGAGGGATTCGTAGGCAAAACCGCGCACGCTGGAGTCACCGCCGGCGAAGAAACGCAAGGAGGCGGGCAGATTGCGCACGTTGTCGATCTCGGTGTAGCCGACTTCGGCACGGGTCAGCAGGCGGCCCTTGCCCAGCGGGACAACCAGTTTGGCCCAGCTGTCCGCCTGCACGAAACTGGACGACGACGCCATCGACTCATGGGCACCGCGCACCTTGATCCCCAGCCGCCACCCCCAGCGCGGGTAGATCGGATCGTCGGCGTGGACGCGGCTGATCTGGATGCCGGGCATGATCAGTTCGATGTGATCGGCCTGATCGGCCACATCGAAATTCTCCTGCAGGTATTCCAGCGAGGTGGTGACCACCCACTTGGACGGCAACTCGCGAATGTAATCGACCCCGGTGCTGAGAGTTTCACTTTCCCGGGTGTCGGTGATCTCGTTGAGGTAGCGGGCGTGCAGATCCAGCCGTTCGGTATTGGGATCGCGCAGGGGAATCTGGTAGTTGGCGCCCACCCCCTGACGCAGATCGGACAGCTCGGTTTCCGCCCGGGCGCGATGGCCGGCGCTGTTGACGCGGCGGTTCTCGATCCCCAGCCGCAGCCGGGGACCGGTATCGGTGCTGACCCCGACGCCGGTGAGCAGCGCCCAGCGGTTGCGCATGGTCAGGTTGACACCGACATCGATGGTCTTGCTGTCGGGGTTGACCTGGCGACGCTCCAGCCGCGCGGCGCTGAAATAGCTGGTGCCCATATAAGCCTGTTGGGTCGCCAGCAAACGTTCGTTATTGAAGGGCTCGCCGCTGGTGAAACGCAGATAGGCATGGACCAGACGCGGCTCCAGCGGGACTTCGTTGATGGTGATCTCTCCGACGCTGTAGCGCGGTCCGCTGTCCACCACCATGACCACCCTGGCCCGATGCCGGGCGCGATCCACTTCCAGGCGGTGGGTGGAGAGACTGCCCTCGGCGTAGCCCCGGTCGATCAGCAGCTGTTGCAGTCGGCGTTTCAGGGCCTCATAGCGATCGTGGCGTAACGGATCGCCGGGGGAAAGGTTCGCCTTGTCGATGGCATTCTGAAAAGCGGGATCCTGCTGCGCCTCGCCATTGAAGGTGATCGACAGGGTTTCCACGGTGGTGCGGGGGCCAGGGGTGATGGTGAGAGTAACACCGAAGCAGGCCTCGCCGCTGGCGTCCCGCCACTGTGGCACGATGTCCGGCTGATAATAGCCGAGAGCCTGCATGGCTTCTTCCGAGCGGCCACGAACCTGGCGCAGAATCAACGCCTTCTGGCCGGGGCCCGGCTGGCAGACGGCATCGTCCAGGCCGACCAGTACCCGCACATTGTCGCGCACGTCGTCACGCAGATCGCCATTGATGGTCAGTACCGGTTCTTGCTCCGCCGCCCGGGCCGGAGCGTTGACGGCAAAAGTCAGCACCAGAGGCAGCCCTGAGAGCAGGGCGCGAAGCGCGAGGGGCCGGCGGCGGCGTTCGGTCCTCATAGGGCGATGACAACTCGACAGTCAGACAACGGGTGATCGGATTCCGGCCGCCGGTGGCCGGTTCGGCGGTGATTGGGGCGAGGCGTTCGTGTAACGGTATTCCGGTGGTGAAAAAGGCTGTCCCTGATCATGACGCTACTACTTCGATTTCGCCCCTTGCTTGGCCTGGACGATGGGCCCGGCCCCTGACTCTGGAAAGACTACTGGAGGAGTTTAAAGGAAAGCCAGCAGTAGAGGGATTCTTTCACATTTGAGCCGGACGCCGGACGCTAGACGCTAGACGCTAAAGTCAAAACCCGGGG
>NZ_AQPF01000043.1:0-34788 GCF_009846745.1 Alcanivorax xiamenensis
TCCGTGGGAGACCCGCTTGCTGGCGAATATAGCGGCTTGATAGCCTCTTCCGTTACAGACCCGTGCCCCCGTTTTTGTCCCAAGATGGCGCACCATAATCTGCCTCGAAATGGGGCGCTCTTGCCCGCCACTAAAGCGAACCTCCCGTCCCTTGATCGTTCTCCATGGCATTAAGTCCATTTAAATCAAATGGTTATGCATGTGGCATGGGCTTTGCTTTCACCCTGTTCAACAGTTGGCAAGCGGAAACGGTGAAAGGGGACATTCCCATGACGAAACAAAAGGTGTTGCTGGTAGGCCACGGTATGGTGGGGCAGCGCTTTCTGGAGGCGCTGGCGGACCGTGGTGGTCTTGATCACTACGACGTGACGATCCTGTGCGCGGAGAGCCGGCCGGCCTATGACCGGGTTGGCTTGACCCGGTATTTTACCGAGCGCGATGCCGATGCCCTGTCGTTGGTGCCGGAGGGGTTCATGGCACAACCGGGGCTGACACTGAAGCTGTCCACCCGGGTGCGCGAGATCGATCGGGACGCCAGGGTGGTGATCACCGAGGCGGGGGAACGGCTCGATTACGATAAACTGGTGCTGGCCACCGGTTCCTATCCGTTCGTGCCGCCCATCGATGGCAACGACCGTCCGAACTGCTTTGTTTACCGTACTCTGGATGATCTGGACGAGATTATCGCCGCCTCGGATCAGGCCCGTGTTGGCACCGTGGTGGGGGGCGGGCTGCTTGGCCTGGAAGCGGCCAAGGCCCTGCACGACCTGGGGCTGGAAACCCATGTGGTGGAGTTCGCGCCGCGTCTGATGGCGGTGCAGGTGGACGATCTCGGCGGCGGTTTGTTGAAGGACAAAATCGAGACCCTGGGCGTGACGGTCCACACCAGCACCGGCACCCGTGCCATCGTCGACGGCGAACAACACCGCCATCGCATGGATTTCGGTGAAGAGCGTCACCTGGAAACCGACATCATCGTGTTTTCCGCCGGTATTCGTCCCGAGGACAGCCTGGCCCGCGCCTGCGGGCTGGAGCTCGGTGAGCGCGGCGGGGTGGTGATCGATGATTACTGTCTCACCTCCGACCCGGATATTTTCGCCATTGGCGAGGTGGCGTTATGGCAAGGGCGGATCTTCGGTCTGGTGGCGCCGGGCTATCAAATGGCGGAAACCGCCGCGGCGCGGTTGTGCGCGGATTCCGAGCCGAGTTTCCAGGGCGCCGATATGAGCACCAAGCTGAAGCTGATGGGCGTGGATGTGGCCTCGGTGGGGGACGCCCATGGCCAGACGCCGGGTGCCCGCAGCGCGGTGTTCTTTGACCAGAGCACCGGCGTGTACAAGAAAGTGGTGGTCAGCGAGTGCGGCAAGAAGCTGTTGGGCGCGGTGCTGGTGGGGGATGCCAATGACTATGGCAGCCTGCTGCAACTGTGCTTGAATCAGATCGATTTGCCGGGAGAGGCCGCCGCTCTTATCGCACCGGCCGCCGGCGATGCTCCCATGCTCGGCGCTGACGCCTTGCCGGACAGTGCTCAGATCTGCTCGTGTAACAATGTTTCCAAGGGGGCCCTGTGTGCGGCCATTGATGAAGGTGCCACCACCGTTGGTGACCTCAAGGCCTGTACCAAGGCCTCCGCTACTTGCGGCGGCTGCACGGCTCTGGTCAAACAGGTGCTCGACAGCGAGCTGACCAAGCGCGGCGTGGCGGTGAACAACCACGTGTGCGAACACTTTCCGTACTCCCGCCAGGAGATCTATCACCTGGTGCGGGTAGGGGAAATCAAAACGTTCGACGAACTGCTGGATAAACACGGCAGCGGCGATGGCTGTGATATCTGTAAACCTCTGGCCGCGTCGGTGCTGGCGTCCTGCTGGAACGACTATGTACTGAGCAAACCCCACGCCGGTCTGCAGGACACCAACGATTATTTTCTCGGCAACATGCAACGTGATGGCACCTACTCCATCGTGCCCCGCGTACCCGGCGGCGAAATCACGCCGGACAAGCTCATCGTGCTGGGGGAGGTGGCCAAGCAATATGATCTGTACACCAAGATCACTGGCGGCCAGCGGGTGGATCTGTTTGGCGCTCGTGTCGAGCAGTTGCCGGAAATCTGGAAGATCCTGGTGGACGCCGGGTTCGAGACCGGCCATGCCTACGGCAAATCGCTACGCACGGTGAAATCCTGTGTTGGCTCTACCTGGTGCCGGTATGGCGTCAAGGATTCGGTGGGTACCGCCATCCAGGTGGAGGAGCGCTACAAGGGACTGCGCAGCCCACACAAGATCAAGATGGCGGTGAGCGGCTGCACGCGGGAATGCGCCGAGGCGCAAAGCAAGGACGTGGGCGTGATCGCCACCGACAAGGGCTGGAACCTTTATGTTTGTGGTAACGGCGGCATGCGTCCTCGCCACGCGGATCTGATCGCCTCGGATCTGTCCGATGAACAGTTGATCAGGACCATCGACCGCTTCCTGATGTTCTACATTCGCACCGCCGACCGGCTGCAGCGCACCAGCGTGTGGCTGGAAAATCTGGACGGCGGGCTGGACTACCTCAAGCAGGTGATCCTGGATGACTCGCTGGGTATCGGCGATGAACTGGAATCGCAGATGCAGCGGGTGATCGAGACCTATCAGTGCGAGTGGAAAACCACGGTGGAAGATCCCGAGGCGGTGAAACGTTTCAAACATTTCGTCAACGACGATATCGCCGACGACAACCTGCACTACGTCCGCGAACGTGGGCAGCGTCGTCCGGCCTATGAACATGAACGTATCGAACTGGTGCAACAGGAGGGTTAAGGCATGAACAGTTCCGTGACTCTGGAATGGAAAACGATCTGCAAAGTGGACGAAATCCTGCCCGGTACCGGGGTGGGCGTGCGTCTGCCCCAAGGGCAGGCGGCGCTGTTCCGCACCCGTGAGGGCCAGTTCCATGCGCTGGATAACATGGACCCGTTCAGTCGCGCCAATGTGATCAGCCGCGGTCTGCTGGGTTCGCTGGGGGATACCCGGGTGGTGGCCTCTCCGCTGTACAAACAGCACTTCTGTCTGGAAACCGGGAAGTGCCTGGAGGACGAGACGGTATCCCTGGCCGTGTACCCGGTCCGGTTGCGCGGCGAGCTGGTGGAAGTCGCTGTCGGCTGATCAGGGCTCGCCGCCACCGGGCTTCGGCAAACCGGTACCGCATTGCTTGCAGAAGCGGGCGTCCGGATCGTGGTCATGGCGGTGGCAGTTGGGGCATTCCCGTTCATAACGGCGAGCGATGTGCGCGGCGGAAATCTCGGCGGTGACGATGCCGGTGGGCACGGCGATGATCGCGTAGCCCGTGATCATCGCCAGGGACGCCACCGCCTGACCGATGGGGGTTTGCGGTGAGATATCACCGTAGCCCACCGTGGTCACGGTGACGATGGCCCAGTAAATACTGCGCGGAATACTGGTGAAGCCATTGTTTGGTCCTTCGACCACATAGATCAGGCTGCCGAAGATGATGATCACCACCAGCACCGAGAACATGAAAATACCGATCTTGCGGCGGGTGCGAATCAGTGCGTTGCCCAATTGATTGGCCTCGCTCATTAGCGCCGCCAACTTCATGATCCGGAAGATTCTCAGCACCCGCAGAGCGCGGATGGTAAGCAGGTAATTGGCGCCCGGCACCAGCAGACTGATATAGGTGGGGACCACGGAGAGCAGGTCCACCACACCAAAAAAACTGCGAGCGTATCGCACTGGACGATCGCTGACCCAGAGGCGAACCAGATATTCCAGGGTGAACAGAATAGTAAAGAACCACTCCACACCGTATAACCAGGGGCCAAAATGCTGGTGGATGGATTGCACGCTGTCCAGCATCACGGCCAGCACACTGGTGATGATGGCGACGATCAGCAGCAGATCGAAATAGCGTCCGGCCGGGGTGTCGGTACCGAAGATGATATGGCGCCAGCGTTCACGCTGTGAGGAATAGCGAGGCGACATGCTGCCGGTTGCTCCATGGTTGTGCGGGTTGGCCGGAATGGCGTTATAAGGACGGTCACCCTTATTAATCGGTTGATATTCTCTCTTGTTAAACCTTCCATGACCACCTAACTTATCCCTTGTAACGTATTCCGAAGCGTTGGGAAAAACGTTTAAGCGAGATACGCAATCACCTCCGATAGCGGCGGCCTGGCCCCGCGATCCGCATAATGAAAGTCAATAACAGTCAGGGGGCGACAATGAGGGGTATGGCATTGGCGCGGCGAGGGCGACGCAAGGACACTGTGTCGCGGACCGTGATAATGCCCATGGATGGGGGCGTGAACGGGGATGGCAAGCAGCACATGATGAAACGGATCCGGGCTTTCCTGATCGCCGTGCATCCGCTGGTGGCCGCGGTGATCTGTTGCCACGCTTTCTGGATGGCGGTCTCCCAGCGTCACTGGATCTGGCTTGGCCCTTTGCTGGTCAACGCGCCAACCCTGTCTCTGGCGGTATGGCTGGTGCGGCGTGGCCGTTCCGGTTGCGGCACGCAACTGCCGGTGGTGCTGCTGTGCGCCTGGCTTGGCAGTGCCTGGACCCTGCTTGCCACATTGTCGCTGGATGATCCCCAGCCACTGGCCTGGACATATACCGCAATCGGCCTGGCCGGACTGGCCGCCTGCCTGTTGTGGTACTTCCCGCCCTACCGCGAGCGTAACGACGGGCCTCGTCCCGGTCAGCGGTTACCGGTTCTGACGTTTCAGGACTTGCGCGGCAACGCGGTTTCTTCTTGTTCATTGCGAGGCGCTCCGGCGGTTCTGCTATTTCATCGCAGTGACTGGTGCCCCAAAAGCGTGGAGTTGCTGCGTCTTCTGGCCAGGCACCGTGGTGCGCTGGGGCGCCGCGGCGCTCGTATCGTGCTGATCAGTGCCGACAGCGACGCCCGCTCCTGTCGCATGGCGGATCGGCTCGGGGTGCCGCTTGAACGTTGGATCGATCCGCAACTGGCCGCTGCCCGGGAACTGCGCTTGCTGGATCCCGGTGGCACGCCCCTGGGGCTGGAATTGCTGGGGCATCAATCCGATACCGTGGACCCCACGGTGATCATCATCGATAGCCTGGGTGATATCCGCTACGTGGACAAGGCCGGAAATTCCCGTTACCGATCCGAGCCGGTGACCTTTCTCAGAGTGTTGGACAGCGCGGTGCCAGCGTCACGGTAGAAACCACGAAGCGGCCGTGAGCGCTTTGTCCGGGCGGCGGGCCGCTGCATGCGAACCGCGCCATGCCCAAAGTATTCGCTGGCAAGCCAGCTTCCCACAGCAGCTCCGGAGCCCCTGTGGGAAGCTGGCTTGCCAGCGAATTGGAGTGCGGCGATCCCGGAAAAGGACCGCGTTTTCTCTGTTTCCCCGCCGGACTCAGCGACCGCGCCGAGGCAATACGTCGCGGACCTTGCTGGCCAGGGCGCGGATCGCGTCCTCGGTGGTTTGCCAGCCGATGCAACCGTCGGTGACCGAGACACCGTATTGCAGATCGTCCAGATTCTCGGGAATTTTCTGATTGCCTTCGTTGAGATGGGACTCGACCATCAGGCCGACGATGGAGGTGTTGCCCTCGAGAATCTGATTGCCGATGTTTTCCATCACCAGCGGCTGCAGGCTCGGATCCTTGTTGGAGTTGGCGTGGGAGCAGTCCACCATGATGTTGGTGGAGGCGCCGGCTTTCTGCAGCGCGCTCTCGGCCAGGGCCACGGAGACGGAATCATAGTTCGGCTTGCCGCCGCCGCCGCGCAGCACCACGTGAGCGTAAGGATTGCCCCGGGTCGTGGTCAGCGCCACCCGGCCGTCCGGATCGATACCGAGGAAACGGTGCGGATGGACAACGCTGAGCATGGCGTTCACCGCCACATCCAGGCTGCCGTCGGTGCCGTTCTTGAACCCCACCGGGCTGGACAGACCGGAGGACATTTCCCGGTGAGTCTGGGACTCGGTGGTGCGGGCACCGATGGCGGACCAGGCGATCAAGTCCTGTAGATATTGTGGCGTGGTCGGGTCCAGTGCCTCGGTGGCCGCCGGCAGGCCCAGTTCGGCCACGTCCAGCAGCAGACGACGGGCGATATGCAGCCCTTCCTCCACCTTGAAGGAGTCGTTCATGTGCGGGTCGTTGATCAGACCCTTCCAGCCCACGGTGGTGCGGGGCTTCTCGAAGTAGACACGCAGTACCAGATAGAGCGCATCGTTGACTTCCTCGGCCAGGGCCTTGAGCCGGCCGGCGTATTCCAGCGCCGCCTTCGGGTCATGGATGGAGCAGGGGCCGATCACCACGAACAGGCGCGGGTCCTTGCGGTCGAGAATGTCACGAATCACCTGCCGGCCGCCGACCACCGCTTCCCGGGCAGCGTCGGTCAGGGGCAACTTTTCCTTGAGCGCCCGCGGCGTGATCAACACCTGCTGGGACTCGATATTGAGATCGTCTACCTGTTTTATCTGGCTCATGATGCTGGATTGGCCTGTGTTTTCAGTCTCTGCGGACCCGCAGTCTAGCGGAATACGGGGCGGTTGATAATAGTTGACAGTTGATAGTTGACAGTGGACAGCGAAAGACAAAAACAGGTGATCTTTAGCCGCTGTGGGAAGCTTGCTTGCAAGCGAATGGGGTTCGTTCAGGCGCTCGGCGGCATTCGCTTGCAAGCAAGCTTCCCACAGAAAAGGCATGAATCGACTTTGTTGATACGCAAATGGCTTTTGTACTTCCGCATTTCTTTTGGCTGTCCACTGTCCACTATCAACTGTCAACTCGCCTTACTTACCCGTATTCCTCGATCAACCCTTCCACATATTCCGGCACCAACTGGGTGGCGGGGCCGTGGTGGTGTTCGTGGAAGGCGTTGCGTTGCTCCGAGGGTTCCAGGTTCAGTTCCACGGTATGGGCGCCGCTGGCGCGGGCCTCGGCGACGAAACCGGCGGCGGGGTAGACGTTGCCGCTGGTGCCGATGCTGATGAACCGCTCACAGCCGGCCAGCGCCGCGTAGATCCGGTCCATCTCCAGGGGCATCTCACCGAACCACACCACGTGGGGGCGCAGACAGCCGGGTACCCCGCACAGCGGGCAGGCCAGCTCGGTGCTCAGTTCGTGGTCCAAGGTGACCAGGGCATCGGTGGTGCGGCAGCGGCCCTTGCACAGTTCCCCGTGCATGTGGATCAGGTTGCGGCTGCCGGCCCGTTCGTGCAGGTTGTCCACGTTCTGGGTGATCAGCAACACCTGATCGGGCAGAGCGGCTTCCAGCCGGGCCAGGGCCTGGTGCGCGGGGTTGGGGGCAATGGCCGCTCCCTGCAACTGCCAGCGCCGCTGATTGTAGAACTGGTGCACTTTCACCGGGTCGCGTTGGAACGCTTCCGGTGTCGCCACCTCCTCGATACGGTGCTCCTCCCACAGGCCCCCGTTGTCGCGGAAGGTGCGGATACCGGACTCCGCTGAGATTCCGGCACCGGTAAGTATTACAATCTTTTCCTGCATGATCCTGACCCATGGAGAATTATGGACACCATTATTGCACAGCAGGAGATACTGTCCCTGCCGCAGCGCGGCCGGGTCAATCTGCTGCATTTTCACCAGGGCATGGTGCTGTTGGTGGGGGCGGACGCCGTCGGTCTGTACCGTGATCGCGCCTCCGTGGACGACCCACTTGCCAACGGGCTGATCGGTTATGAGACCATTCCCGATGAGCTGCGGCCAACTTACCGTGAAGGGGAGGGCTATGTGGCGGAGCAGGTTTCCGGTTATGTGGCCCTTCATTCCGGCGCGGTGTTGTTCATTCGTCCGGACGGCGTGGCGCTGTACCCTGACGGCCAGAATGCCCTGCGTGACCAGCATCGTTGCTGGCTGATTCCTTTTCCCCCTCTCAATTGAGCGGAGATCGTCATGGCGGAAGAAAGCACCCGTTTGCGGCTGCGGCAGTTGACCGCGGAAGACTACCCGGCGCTGGCCCGGCTGATGGACCAGGTTTATCACGATATCGGTGGTGCCTGGCCGGAAGACACCATCAAGGCTCTGATCCGCATCTTCCCGGAAGGGCAACTGGTGATCGACGACAACGACGAGCTGGTGGCGGCGGCACTGACCATCAAGGTGGACTACGATCGTTTCTCCAATCCGCACCGCTATGAGGATCTGATTACCGACGACAAGATCCGCTCCCACAGCCGCAAAGGTGACGCGCTGTACGGCCTGGACGTGTTTGTCGATCCGGAATACCGTGGCTATCGGCTCGGCCGTCGTCTCTACGAAGCACGCAAGGAACTGTGCCGCGACGAGAATCTGAGAGCGATTCTCGCCGGAGGGCGCTTGCCTGGCTACAAGAATCACGCCGACAAGATGTCGGTAACCGAGTACATCGCCCAGGTGGAAAGCCGGTCTATCTACGACCCGATTCTGACTTTTCAGCTGTCCAACGGCTTTGATGTCAAACGGCTGTTGACCAAATACTTGCCCGAGGATGAAAGCTCCCGTGGCTACGCCACTCTGCTGGAGTGGGACAACATTCTTTATCAGCCGGAGGAAGACGGTGAGTGGCCACGCCGCGCCACCGTGCGCATCGGCGTGGTGCAGCGCCGTATGCGTGCCGCCCGGTCGGTGGAGGATCTGTTGGGGCAGGTGGAGTTCTTCGTCGACTCACTGTCCGACTATCGAGCCGATTTCGCCGTCCTGCCGGAATTTTTCAGCGCGCCGTTGATGGGGCTGAAACCGGAACTCAACTCGGTGGAGGCGGTGCGCTATCTGGCCAGCTTTACCGATGAGGTCCGCGATGCCATGGCGGACATGGCGGTTAGCTACAACATCAATATCATCGGTGGCTCGATGCCGGTGGAAGAGAATGGCCGCATGTACAACGTAGCCTATCTGATGCGCCGGGACGGCTCCGTGGAAGAGCAGCGCAAGATCCACATTACCCCCCACGAACGCAAGGACTGGGCGATCCAGGGCGGCAATGAACTGCGCATCTTCGACACCGACGCCGGCCGTATCGGCATTCTGATCTGCTATGACGTGGAGTTCCCGGAGCTGGGGCGGCTGCTGGCGGAGCAGGGCATGGAGATTCTGTTCGTGCCGTTCTGGACCGACACCAAGAACGGTTATCTGCGGGTGCGTCATTGCGCCCAGGCGCGGGCCATCGAGAACGAATGCTACGTGGCCATTTCCGGCAGCATCGGCAACCTGCCGCGGGTGGACAACGTGGACATTCAGTACGCCCAGTCCGCGGTGTTCTCCCCCAGCGATTTCTACTTTCCCCACGACGGCATCATCAGTGAGTCCGTGCCGAACACGGAAATGCTGCTGTTCGCCGACGTGGATCTGGAAAAGCTCAAGCTGCTGCACAGTGAGGGCTCGGTGACCAACCTGCGCGACCGCCGTGGGGATCTGTACGATCTGACCTGGAAAGGGCTCAGGGCGCTGGACTAGCCCGCTGGCACGCAACACGCCTGCACGCTGATTCGCAGGCAAACCAGTGAATATTGTCCGAATTCATGGCTGTAAAGCCGTGCCAACGGGCCATGGGTTTGGCGTGCCAGCGTGTCGCGTGTAAGCGTGCCTTTGCGCCCCTTAACGATAATCCCGAAACGCCGCTTTCACCTCTCCCGCCAGGGCGTCATGGGCGGGGCCGGCGGCGCCGCGGACCAGTGCGATCTGGTAATGGCCCAGCTCCGGCAGGGCCCCATCCTCGTCCAGCCGCCGCAACGGCGGCTTCACCAGGCTTTGTGGAAACGGCGCCACGGCCAGATCCGCCAGCATGGCGGCCTCCTGGCCGGCGCAATGTTCACTGCTGTAGGCGATCCGGTAATCAATACCGGCGTGATCCAGCGCCGCCAATGCGACCCGGCGCCAGGCGCAGCCCTGATTGGCCAAGGACAGTGGCAGAGGACGTCGTTGTACCGCCAGGCCTCCATCGCGACCGGCCCATACCAGTGGCTCGCTGTGCACCACTTTCCCCAGCGTCGGCTCCAGGCCATCGTTCCCCACGGTCACCAGTGTCATGTCCAGATCACCGTCATTGAGCCGTTGCACCAGATCCACACTGCGCCCGGCCAGCACATCCACCTGCACCGCCGGGTGTGTGCGGGCGAAACGCGCCAGCACCCGGGGCAGAATGCGGGTGCCGACATCGTCCGGTGAACCCAGCCGCACCCGGCCGCTCAGCGCCGGTTGGAGAAAGTGGCCGACGGTTTCTTCATTGAGTTTCAGCAGGCGACGGGCGTAACCGAGCAACGCCTCGCCCTGGGGTGTGAGCCTCACTTGCCGCGCCTCGCGGATGAACAAGGGCTGATCGAGCATCTCTTCCAGCCGTTTAATTTGCATGCTCAGGGCGGAAGGCGTGCGATGCACGGTCGCCGCCGCGCGGCTGAAGCCGCCGCTTTCGGCAATGGCGACGAAACTCCGGATCACATCGATATCGAGCAGGGGAAGATCCATGGCGGCCTCCGGCGGTGTCGGGTGCTTTCAAAAAAATTGAAAGGTAAGTATAGATTAATTCGTTTGATTGAATAATGAGGCGGCGGCAGGGTGGGAAAAACTTACATTCAGGAAGGAAACCGTCATGGGTATCCACGACCCCCTTGAGCGCCCACCCGGTGGGTGGAAAGACCCGGAAACAGTGCCGGAACCCCGGCTGGCCATGCCGGTCATGCCGCCGCTGCGGCTGATCGCCAGTCTGGAAAGGCTCTGGCGCCGCCGGCGTATGGCTCGCCGATAAAAAAAGGCGCCCTGAGGCGCCTTTTTCCTGGGACCGGAGCGGCCGACTACATGTTCGGGTAGTTGGGGCCGCCGGTGCCTTCCGGAGCCACCCAGTTGATGTTCTGGGTCGGATCCTTGATGTCGCAGGTCTTGCAGTGCACACAGTTCTGCGCGTTGATCTGGAAGCGCTTCTCGCCCGAGTTCTCATCCTCCACCACTTCGTACACACCGGCCGGGCAATAGCGTTGCGCCGGTTCGTTGTACTTGGGCAGGTTGTACTCGATCGGAATGCTTGGATCCTTCAACTGCAGATGGCAGGGCTGATCCTCTTCATGGTTGGTGTTGGAGAGGAACACCGAGTCCAGCTTATTGAAGGTGATCTTGCCGTCCGGTTTCGGGTAGTCGATCTTCTTGCACTGATCCGCTGGCTTCAGGGTGTCGTGATCCGGCGTGGTATCGCGCATGGTGATCGGTAGCTTGCCGTTGAACAGGTTGATGTCCACGAAGGCGAAGGCGGAACCGATAAAGTTGCCGAACTTGTGCTGAGCCGGGCCGAAGTTGCGCTGCTGATACAGCTCCTCGTGAATCCAGCTTTTCTCGAACGCATCCTTGTAGGCCACCAGCTCATCATGGCTCTGGCCGTTCTTGATCGCTTCGGCCATCAGCTCGGCGGCGATCATGCCGGATTTCATGGCGGTGTGGCTGCCCTTGATCTTGGCGAAGTTCAGGGTGCCGGCGTCACAGCCCACCAGCAGACCACCGGGGAAGGTCATCTTAGGCAGGGATTGCAGACCGCCCTTGGCGATGGCGCGGGCGCCATAGCTGAGACGCTTGCCGCCTTCCAGGAACTTTTTGATTTCCGGATGGGTTTTCCAACGCTGCATCTCATCGAACGGAGAAACGTGCGGGTTGGAATAGGCCAGGTCGGTAATCAGACCCAGGGTGACCTGATTGTCCTCCAGGTGATAGAGGAAACCACCGCCCGGGGAGCCGGACTCAGTCAGCGGCCAACCGGCGGTGTGCACCACCAGGCCCTGGCGGTGCTTGGACGGATCGATTTCCCACAGCTCCTTGATGCCGATGCCGTAGTGCTGGGGATCGGTGCCTTCGCGCAGGTTGAATTTTTCCATCAACTGCTTGCCGAGATGGCCGCGGCAGCCTTCGGAGAAAACGGTGTACTTGGCGTGCAGCTCCATGCCCGGCATGTAGCTGTCTTTCTTCTCGCCGTTGTGGTCGATGCCGAAATCGCCGGTGGCGATGCCTTTTACCGAGCCGTCTTCGTTATAAAGGATTTCGGTGGCGGCGAAGCCCGGGAAGATTTCGATGCCCAGGCCTTCGGCCTGCTCGGCCAGCCAGCGGCAGACATTGCCCAGGGAAACCACGTAGTTGCCCTCGTTGTGCATGGTCTTCGGCACGAACAGATTGGGCACTTTGGAGCCTTTCTCGGCACCGGTGAGGTAGAAGATCTCATCATCGGTGACGGGAGTATTCAGTGGCGCGCCCAGTTCCTTCCAATTGGGGAACAGTTCGTTCAGGGCGCGAGGTTCCAGAACCGCGCCAGAAAGAATATGTGCGCCGACTTCGGAACCTTTTTCCACTACGACCACACTGAGTTCCTGACCGCTTTCCTGGGCGATCTGACCCAGACGGCAGGCGGTTGCGAGACCGGACGGACCGGCGCCGACGATGACAACGTCGACTTCCATAGATTCGCGTTCCACAGCCTGTCTCCTAACTATCGGTTGCGTTACAGCCCTTCTGCTGGGGCCGGTCGGGAACCCCCGAGCGATACACCACGTGATTCGGTGCTCGGCTCGGCGCACATTGTTCCGGGCCCTGGTATGGCCGGCCAGTCGCTGCGGGCCTTATGGGCCGGCAAGACATAGAGCGCTGTTCAGAGGTTCGGGCGCCTGCATCCGCCATCGTATAAACCGGGCGGGGGCAGGCCTTAGGGTGCGCGGAGTATATAAGCATCAGCTATATTCCACCACTTTCGGAATGGTTTTCCACGATAATTCAAACGGGCGTTTGGATTATGGTCGGATCAGTGGAAATGGGCAAGGATGGGGGAGACCGGGCAATCCTGTCATTCTTGTCGGGATGACCGCAAGGTCATGAAAAATGGACGAAAATTGATGCCTATTTGCAACAAAATCATCTGGTTACGATTTTCCGGCCTATTGACCTCGTTCCGGGCAGAGTTCAAGATAGCCGCTCTCTCGCGGGGGTGGACCCGGTAACGGCGTCGTCTCGCCTCCTTCTACAAGTCATCAGTGGAACATTCCGAGGATCCTATGAAGGTTCTTGTACCCATCAAGCGAGTCGTTGACTACAACGTTAAGGTTCGCGTGAAGGCAGACAACTCAGGTGTTGATCTCGCCAATGTGAAAATGGCCATGAACCCCTTCTGTGAAATCGCTGTGGAAGAAGCGGTACGGCTGAAGGAAAAAGGCGTGGTTACCGAGATCGTTGCCGTCTCCATCGGTCCCAAGGCCGCCCAGGAACAACTGCGTACCGCCATGGCGCTGGGCGCGGACCGTTCCATTCTGGTGGAAACCGACGAGGAAGCTCAGCCTCTGGGTATCGCCAAAGCCCTCAAAGCCATCGTTGATGAAGAAAAGCCGGAGTTGGTGATCCTCGGCAAACAGGCCATCGACGGTGACAACAACCAGACCGG
Organism: Alcanivorax xiamenensis; assembly: GCF_009846745.1. Lineage (NCBI taxonomy): Bacteria > Pseudomonadati > Pseudomonadota > Gammaproteobacteria > Oceanospirillales > Alcanivoracaceae > Alcanivorax > Alcanivorax xiamenensis. The sequence goes on from NZ_AQPF01000043.1 coordinate 13,372, forward strand.
CCAGATGCTGGCGGCTCTGACCGGCATGCCGCAAGGCACCTTCGCTTCCGAAGTGAACGTGGCCGACGGCAAAGTGAAAGTGACCCGTGAAATCGACGGCGGTCTGCAAACCGTTGAGCTGAGCCTGCCGGCGGTGGTGACCACCGACCTGCGTCTCAACGAGCCTCGCTACGCTTCCCTGCCGAACATCATGAAAGCCAAGAAAAAGCCGCTGGACGTGAAAGCCCCGGCCGATCTGGGCGTTGACCTGGCTCCGCGCGTCACCACCGAGAAAGTGGAAATGCCGCCGGAACGCAGTGCCGGTGTCAAGGTGGGCTCCGTTGATGAGCTGGTGGATAAACTGAAAAACGAAGCGAAGGTGATCTGATGAGTGTTTTAGTCTACGCCGAACACGATAACGCGACGCTCAACAAGGTTACCCTGAGCGTGGTTGCCGCCGCCAAAGAGATCGGTGGCGACATCACCGTCCTGGTTGCCGGTAAAGGTTGTGGCGCCGTGGCTGAAGCCGCCGCCAAGGTGGATGGCGTGAGCAAAGTGCTGTGCGCCGACAACGACGCCTACGAGCACCAACTGGCCGAAAACATCGCCGACCTGGTGGTTGAACTGGCCGGTGATTACAGCCATATCCTGGCCGCCGCCACCACCACCGGCAAGAACTTCGCGCCGCGCGTGGCCGCGCTGCTGGATGCGCCGCAGATCTCCGAAATTTCCGACGTGGTTGACGGCGACACCTTCAAGCGTCCGATCTACGCCGGTAACGCCATCGCCACCGTGAAATGCGCCGACGCCAAGAAAGTGCTCACCGTGCGTGGCACCTCCTTCGACGGCGTTGCCGAGGAAGGCGGTTCCGCCAGCGTTGAGAACGTTGACGTGGTCAAGGACGCGGGTATCTCCTCCTTCGTGGGCGAGGAACTGGCCAAGTCCGACCGTCCGGAACTGACCAGCGCCGACATCGTGATCTCCGGTGGCCGTGGCATGGGCAACGGCGACAACTTTGAAATCCTCTACAAAGTGGCCGACAAACTCGGCGCCGCCGTGGGTGCGTCCCGCGCCGCCGTTGACGCCGGCTTCGTACCGAACGACATGCAGGTGGGTCAGACCGGTAAGATCGTCGCCCCGAACCTGTACATCGCCGTCGGTATCTCCGGTGCCATCCAGCACTTGGCGGGTATGAAGGACTCCAAAGTGATCGTGGCCATCAACAAAGACGAAGAAGCCCCCATCTTCCAGGTGGCGGACTACGGTCTGGTGGCGGATCTGTTCGAAGCGGTACCGGAGCTGGACAGCAAGCTCTAAAACCGGCATTCGACGATGTCCTGGAAAGCCCGGCCCCGCGCCGGGCTTTCTGCGTTATGAGCAGCCCATTCGCGAGTGAACTCGCTTCCCACAGACGGGACAACGACGCTGCCGTGGGATGCGAGTTCACTCGCGAATAGTCCGTCTCCGGTGCTGCTGTCATGCCCTGATTTGGTGCTTTTAGGGCGGCTTGCTTCAGCATCGACCGCCGTCCTGCGCCATACCGGGGCGCAAGCCCCGGAATCCTTGCCCCTGAATTGGCATATCCCTTGCTGAGCTCGTTGCCATCCCCGTCGTTGGGGAAAGGGCCACAGGGAATAAAGCGCCATGCTGTCGATTGCACCGCCGGTGATGTCCGGCTTTGATGAGATGTTCGCCAGGGAAGGGGCGGTCCGCCCCCATTATTCCAGTTATCACGGCTGGTTGCTGGGGCAGTCCAACTCGCTGCTGCAGCGCAAGCGCCAGGAAGCCGAGCTGCTGTTTCACCGGGTCGGTATCACCTTCAACGTTTACGGGGAGGAGAGCGGTGCGGAGCGGCTGATTCCCTTCGATGTGGTTCCCCGCATTATTCCCGAGCAGGAATGGCGTCATTTGGAGCAGGGCACCGCCCAGAGGGTGAGGGCGCTGAACCGGTTTCTCGATGATATTTACCACGGCCAGGACATCATCCGTGCCGGCCGCATTCCCGCCGACCAGATCTACGGCAACGCCCATTACCAGCCCTGCATGCAGGATGTGGATCTGCCCAACCAGGTGTACAGCCACGTCAGCGGCGTGGATCTGATACGTGACGGTAAGGGCACCTGGTACGTCCTGGAAGACAATTTGCGTACCCCGTCCGGGGTCAGCTATATGATCGAAAACCGGCGTGTGATGATGCGCTTGTTTCCGGAGCTGTTCGCCGGACAGTCGGTGGCGCCGGTGGAGCACTACCCATCGCTGTTGCTGGATACTCTGCAGCACAGCAGCGCGGTGGCCTATCCCACGGTGGTGCTGCTGACCCCGGGGCGTTTCAACAGCGCCTACTTCGAGCACGCCTTCCTGGCCCAGCAGATGGGAATCGAATTGGTGGAGGGGGCGGACCTGTTCGTCAAGGATGCCTTCGTCTACATGCGCACCACCGCCGGACCCCAACGGGTGGACGTGATCTATCGCCGCATCGATGACGATTTTCTCGATCCGCTGGCCTTCAATCCGGAGTCCATGCTGGGTGTGCCTGGTCTGCTGTCGGTATACCGGCAGGGCAATGTGGTGCTGGCCAACGCCATTGGCTCAGGCGTTGGTGATGACAAGTCGATCTATCCTTACGTACCGGAAATGATCCGGTTTTACCTGGGTGAGGAGCCGATTCTGGAGAACGTTCCGACCCGCTTATGCCGCCGTCCGGAGGATCTGGAGTACGTATTGGAGCACCTGCCGGAACTGGTGGTGAAGGAGGTTCATGGTGCCGGTGGTTACGGCATGCTGGTGGGGCCGGCGGCCAGCCGCGAGGAAATTGAGAGTTTTCGTCAGCGTCTGCGGGCGCGACCCGACAATTACATCGCTCAGCCGACTCTGTCGCTGTCCACCTGTCCGATCTTCGTCGAGCAGGGCATCGCCCCCAGACATATCGATCTGCGCCCGTTCGTGCTCAGTGATGGTCGTGACACCCGCATGGTGCCTGGCGGCCTCACGCGGGTGGCGATGAACGCTGGTTCGTTGGTGGTGAACTCGTCCCAAGGGGGCGGTACCAAGGATACCTGGGTGGTGGAGGCGCCGTCATGCTGAGCCGCACTGCTTCGGATCTCTATTGGCTGTCCCGTTTCATCGAGCGGGCCGAGAATACCGCGCGCATGCTCGACGTGGCCTGGAATCTGTCGATGATGTCCTTCGTCACCAACCCCCGTGACGAAATGATGGCCCCGTTGATGATCACCGGCACCAATGAATTGTTCATGAGCCGTCATGATCAGGTGCGGGTGCGTGACGTGCTGCACTTCTTCACGCTGGATGAAGACAATCCCGGCAGTATCTTCAACTGCCTGCGTCTGGCGCGGGAGAATGGTCATGCGGTGCGCGGCAAGATCACCGGTGAGATGTGGGAAAGCATTAACAGTACCTGGTTGGAACTGAGGGAGCTGCGCCGGGGCGGTCTTGACCAATTCGGTGTCAGCGCCTTTTTTGAGTGGGTCAAGAACCGCTCCCACCTGTTTCGGGGCGCCACCTACGGCACCATCATGCGTAACGACGCCTTCCGTTTTCTGCGTATCGGCACCTTTATCGAGCGGGCGGACAACACCGCTCGCATTCTTGATGTGAAATATCAGATCGGTGCCGCCGACGGCGGCGAGACACTGGACTTTTATCGTTGGCACGCGCTGCTTACTTCGGTGGGAGCCTATGAATCCTACCGTGAGCTTTACAGTGAGGCGATCAATGCCGACCGGGTGGCGGAGCTGCTGATCCTCGGTGCCGAGGTGCCGCGCTCATTGCGTTCCTGTATGAAGATGTTGTGCGAAATGCTGCCGGCGATCGAAGGCGAGGCCGGCCAGACCGCCAAGCGGCTGGCGGCGGTGCAGTTTGCCCGTCTGCAGTATGGTGATCTGGAGCATATTCTGGAGATCGGTTTGCATGATTATCTGACCGATTTTCTGCGTCGCGTCAACGAGCTGGCGGACACCATCCGTGAGGAATACCTGGAGGTCGTATGAAACTGTCGATTCGTCACAGCACCGAGTATCGTTACTCCGAACGGGTGCTGCACAGCACGCAATATCTGCGGCTGACGCCACGCCCGTCGCCCCGTCAGCGTGTTTTGCGCTGGCACCTGGATATGCCGGAGCCCGCCAGTGAAGCCTCCGACGGCTTCGGGAATATCCTGCACGTGCTGACCCTGGACCGGCCCCACGAATGCATTCGTCTCACCGCGGTGGGTGAGGTGGAAATCGACGGTGAGGACAGGGAAGACGATGACACTCGGATTTCCCCCCTGGTTTACTGCCGCTATTCGCCGTTTACCCGCCCTGATTCGTTGCTTCATGAACTGGCCCGGGACCACCAGAGCGGCGCCGACACTCTGGCCAATCTGGAGCATTTGAGTGGCACTATCTTGTCGAAAATGCCATTCACGCCTGGTGTCACCGATGTGTCCAGCACCGCCGCCGAAGCGTACCGGTTGGGCAAGGGAGTGTGTCAGGATCATACCCATGTGTTTTTGTCCTGCTGTCGGGCCTTGGGGATTCCCGCCCGCTACGTCAGCGGCTATCTTTACAGCGATGATTCCGAGCACGTCGCCAGTCATGCCTGGGCCGAAGTCTGGTCGGGCGATGGCTGGCACACGTTCGACGTGACCAACCAGACCCGCCGCCCAAGGCGCCATCTGAAATTGGCGGTGGGGTTCGATTATCTGGATGCTTGCCCGGTGCGCGGCGTCCGTTACGGCGGTGGCGTGGAATCCCTGCGCGCGGCGGCCCGGGTGCGGCAGACCAGCGCCGGGGATCAGTGACCGTCCGGAGAAACCGATGACTTACTGCGTCGCCATGCGCCTGGAGCAAGGGCTGGTGTTCGCCGCGGACTCGCGGACCAATGCCGGCGTCGATCAGATCGCCACTTTTCGCAAGCTGCACACCTTTCAGGTGACCGGGGAGCGTCTGGTGGTGCTGCTCAGCGCCGGCAATCTGGCCACCACCCAGAGCGTGGTCAGCTTGCTGCGCATGCGCCTGGACAGCGACCGGCCCAATCTCAACGGTGTTGGTTCACTGTACGACGTGGCGACCATCGTCGGTGCCACCAGCCGTGAAGTGCGTCAGCGCGATGCCGGCCAGACTCAGAGTTCAGTGGATTTCGGCAGCAGCTTTATCGTTGGCGGTCAGATTCGCGGTGAGCCTCCGCGGCTGTTCCTGGTCTACCCGGAAGGCAATTTCATCGAATGCACCGCGGATACGCCGTACTTTCAGATTGGCGAGACCAAGTACGGCAAGCCGATCATTGATCGGGTGGTGGAATACCGCACCTCCCTGGACGATGGCATCAAATGCGCCTTGCTGAGTCTTGATTCCACGATCCGCTCCAATCTGTCCGTGGGCTTGCCCCTGGATATCCTCAAGTACCCCCGCGACAGTTTTGATGATCATCTTCACTTTGATGTGGATGAGCATCACGAAGGCTTCCGGGCGTTGGGAGAGGCTTGGTCCCAGGCTTTGCGCGGCGCCTTTCAGGCGATGCCGGACATGGAATGGTAAGCGGCGGCCGCTTACCGGCTACGAAGCCGCTGTGGGAAGCTGCTTTAGCAGCGAGTCGGCGTGCAAGCAGGCAAGTCCGCAATTGAGGAACCGCCCTGGACGGAGCGCCAGTTTTCAATATCGCCGAATCCGCTCCGCCAACGCCAGGGCGGCGGTAAGTCCGGGTGACTCGATGCCCAGCAAGGCGATCAGGCCCGGCAGGCCGTGATCCTGCGCGTCGAACAGACAGAAATCCGTATAAGGTTCGTCCCCCAGGCGCAGTTTGGGGCGAATGCCGGTGTAGTCCGGCAGCAGCGAGGCGGGCGGCAGGCCCGGCCAATAGGCGCGCACCGCGTTTTCGAAAGCGGACTCGCGTTGGCGATTGACGCGGTAGTCCACGTCGTCGATCCATTCCACGTCCGGCCCGAAGCGCGCCTGCCCGCTGAGGTCCACGGTCAGATGCACGCCAAGGCCGTGCCGTTCCGGCAGCGGGTAGATCAGCCGTCGGGTGGGGCTGGCGCCACGCAGGCGGAAATAATTGCCGCGAGCCAGCCCCTGTCGCGGAGCCAGAGCCGCGGGCAGCCCATGCAGACGTTGCAGCAGTGGTACGCTGCCCAGTCCGGCGGCGATCACCAGTTGCTCACAACGTAACTCAAAGTCGCCCTCCGGGCCGGCCACCTGTAACTCGAAGCCGTGCCGGTCTCCGCTCGAGGCGGTCACTCCGTGACGCAAACACAGTAGCGCACCGGCGTCCTCGGCATCGGTGGCCAGCGCCATCATCAGGCCATGACTGTCGACGATGCCGGTGCGCTCGCTGGACAATGCCAGATCCGCCGCCAGCCAGGGTTCCTCGCGTTCCAGTGCGGCGCGCCCCAACCAATGCAGCCCTCCGGCGCCAGCGGCGATGGCGTTGTCGTGCAAAGCCCGCAGTTGCCGGGTCTGCTCCTCGCCTTTTGCCACCACCCATTTGCCGCAACGGCGGTGGGCTATCCGGCGGCGCCGGCAATACTCATGGAGCAGGGCATTGCCACGCAGGCAGGACATCGCTTTGAGGGATCCTGGTGGGTAATAAAGGCCGGCATGGATGACCTCGCTGTTGCGTGAGGACAGGTGCTCGCCGAAGTGCGTTTCCGCCTCCAGCAATACCGGCGCCCGGCCGGCCAGGGCCAGTTCCCTGGCAATGGCCAGGCCCACCACGCCGCCACCGATGATCACGGTTCCCAGAGTGTCCATGCCGGTCATCCGGTGACGCGTCGGATGGTGAGCACGTGGGCGATACGCTCGCCATCCCAGATGTATTCATAGTGTGTGCTGGGGATCACCGACTCCACCAGGTGCGGGGAGAGCAGGGCGAAACACAGGGCTCCGGGATCGCGTACCGAACTGTAGGCCAGGCCATGTTCGTCTGCTTCGAACAGGCGCTGGCCAAGGCGGCGGGCACCGCTGTAATCCTCCGGGTGATACCAATGGTCGTCGTCGCGAAGAGGGTTGTGAATGTCGCGCAACCCGGCGGAAAAACGCACTCGCAGGCCACGCATGACAACCCGGTCGTACTTCAACCCGACCACCTGTTGGAAGTAACGTTGCTGATGGTAGCGGGTCTCGGCGATGGCGGTGGCCATGCGCTCGGCACAGTACAGCACACCGAAACCGCCGTCGGAGAAGCGCGAGCCGGCGGGGTTGACGTGGACAAAAGGCGCCAAAGCGTAGCTGCAGCCGGGGATACCCCAGGGGCGGCGCTCCGGTGGTACCCGGTTCAGCTCTCCGATCTGGGTTTGCAGCCGGGGATTGGTCAAGGCCTGCACCGCGAACAGGGCGCTGAAATCGCTTTCGTCGGCGACATCGTCAAACAGATCGATGGGCGGATATTTGCCGTTGACCAGACGATACGCCTCCTGGTGATCAAAGGCGCGCAGAGGCAGTTCACGATAGTCCGCCTGGTTCACCACTGGCCCCCGCGCAGGCTGTCCAGATGACGGAATACCTCGTAGAGGCTGGCGACCCGCCCGGTGCTCATCGCTTCCATGGGGCTGGTGCCGTTGAAGTAGGCATTATGGTTGGGCATGCGCACGAAGCCATAGACGTTTTCCCGGTTGCCGAACAGGGTGCGCAATACCTGATGAATGTTGAGCAGATAGCTCAGGCGCTCGAGCAAATCATTGGAAACGCGGGCGCTTTCCGGGCGACTCTGGTACTTGTGCAGGGTGGAGCGGCCGACGCCGAGCAGCGCGGTCTTCTCCTTCTCCGTGCATTGCCACAAATCGAGCAGTTTGAGCACCGCTCGCAGGGCGGCATGGCGGGCCTGGTCGTCCAGGGCGGGCAGATTCCGGGTGTCGTGGGCCGGTTGCATGGGGCACCTCCTGACGTTTTGTCCATTATGAGGCACAAATTATCTACTTGTCTATATATAGACCAAAGAGTAAGACTCTGTATAATCCACAGAACTCCCGGTTTACCCGCCGGTCAAGGAAGGCAGGACATCATGGAGGAAAGCAAATAATGCGATTTCTGGCCGTATTGGCGTTGCTGGCGAGCTCACCGTTGTGGGCACGGGACACTCATTACGAGGGGCCCTATGTGGATGCGCACCTGCATTACGTGGATTTCATGCAGGAAAGCGAAGGCATGGACGCCATGTTCGAGGCCATGGACAAAGCCAGTGTGGAGCAGGCCTGGGTCTTTGGTCTGCCGGTGGTGAAAAAATGGGAGCAGGGCGCGCCGCGCCGGCCCCGCTACTTCCTTGGTGACGAAGCGCCACTGTACTACTACAGCGCCACCGACGACCTGCTGGCCCAGGCTATCGCGGCGTTGCCGCAAGAGCGCCGGCGGAAGCTGGTGCCCTTTATCAGCGGTATCAATCCCACCGACCTCAATGCCGCCCGACACGTGGAGGCGCTGATCGAGCGCTATCCGGGCCTGTGGCGCGGGATCGGTGAGCTGATCACTCGTCACGATGACCTCACCGCTCTGACCGAAGGGGAGACGCCGCGGGCCAATCACCCGGCGCTGATGAAGGTATACCGGGTCGCTGCCCGCCACGGTTTGCCGGTGCTGCTGCACAGTAATCTGACTTCGCTACGGGAGAAAACGCCGATCTATCTTGAGGAGCTGGAAGACGCGCTCAAGGAAAACCCGAAGACCCGCTTTATTCTTGCCCACGCCGGCACCAGTGGTGGGGTGGAAGCGCGGCAGGCGCCGCTGGAAACGCTGCCGGCCATTGTCCGCGCGCTGCTGGAGCGCTATGACAACCTCCATGTGGATCTGTCCTGGAGTGTGCGGGAGCACTATCTGCTGGACGACGACAAACCGCGCAAGGAGTGGCTGACGCTGATCAATGACCACCCCGACCGGTTCACCCTGGGCACCGACCTGGTCGGGCATTTCGACAGCATGGAGAAGATCCTCAACAGCTACCGGCCACTATTGGACGCCCTGCCGGCAGACGTGGCGCGACGGGTGGCCAGCGACAACGCCAAGGCGCTGGTGCCGGAAAAGGGCGCCGTGGCGAAATAGGAAGATCACGGTTCACAAGCCCACTACTGTCCTTCAGGTGTGGGGCCGGCCGCGGACACGCAACACACTGATACTGGCACGCCGATTCGCTGGCAAGCCAGCTTCCCACAACGAAAACCACGGAGCCGCTGTGGGAAGCTCCCTTGGCAGCGAATACGGTGGGAACTCCATCTCCACAGCCTGTAAACAGGCTTTGGGTTTGGTGTGTTAGTGTGTCGCAAGCCGCGATCGTGACCTCAATCCCGTCGCCGTAACCGCCTCAGCAGACTGGATGTGTCCCAGCGGCCGCCGCCCATGGCCTGAATGTCCTTATAGAATTCGTTGATCTGCGCGGTCACCGGCAAGGGCGTGCCGGTGCGGTTGGCCTCGGCCAGACAGATCATCAGATCCTTGCGCATCCAGTCCACGGCGAAACCATGGTCGTACTCATCGGCGATCATGGTCTGGTGGCGGTTCAGCAATTGCCAGGAACTGCCGGCACCGGCGCCGATCACCTGCATGGCTTTTTCCGCGTCCAGCCCGGCATCCCGGGCAAAAGCAATGGCTTCGGCCACGCCCTGGATCGCCGCGCCCACGCAAATCTGGTTGGCCATTTTGGTCAACTGCCCGCTGCCCGCCGGTCCCATCAGCACCACGCTCTTGCCATAGTGATCCAGCACCGGAGCGACACGCTCAAACGCCGCTTCCTCGCCGCCACACATCACCGAAAGCTGACCGTTCTCGGCGCCTTGCTGGCCGCCGGAAACCGGCGCGTCGATGAAATGCGCTCCCTGCTCGCGGCAGGCCTGGTCCAGAGTCCGCGCCATGGTGGCGCTGGCGGTGGTGTGATCCACCAGCACCGCGCCAGTGCTCAGAGCGCTCACCGCGCCGTCTTCGCCAAGAGTAACCTGATGCAGATCCTGGTCATTGCCAACACAAAGGAACACCGCCTCGGCCCCTTCGGCGGCCAGTGCCGGCGTAGCGGCATGGCGGCCGCCGTATGCCTTCACCCAGGCTTCGGCTTTGGCCCCGGTACGGTTGTAGACCGCCACGTCCAGGCCGGCACGGGCCAGGTGACCGGCCATGGGGTATCCCATAACGCCAAGGCCGATAAATGCGACTCGGGAAATCATTGGGACTCCTCCAGGTTGTAGATGGCGAAGCTGTCGGCGGTGAGGCTGCCCAGCAGCAAGCGCTGTCCGTCCTGCTCCACGCTGGTGATGGGAGAAAAGGCATTGTCACCGAGGTGCTGCAGGTTATGGGTAACGTTGCCGTCGGTATCCAGACCCAGCACGAAGGCGTGGCGGGCCGGCTGTGGCTGCATGAACTCCGGTAGCCGGAATACTACTTTGCGCAGCAGCGGCTTGTCGGCCATGGCGTCCAGAGCGGCATTGCGCGGCGCGAACAGGGCCACCCAGAAAGTATCCTTGCCGTTACCGGAGATGCCGTCGGGAATACCCGGCAGATTGTCGATGAAGATCTCGTGTTCGCCGGCGCGAGCACCGCCGAGCCAATAACGCTGCACCCGGTAGCTGCCGGTTTCCACCACCAGTACATAGGATTCGTCCGGGGCCAGCGCCACGCCATTGGCGAATTGCAGGCCATCCAGCAACACCGTGGTGGTGTCATCGCTCGGATCGTATTTGAGCAGCCGGCCATGGCCGCCGTGCTCGATGATGTCGTCCCGTGCTTTCATCGCCGGGCCGAATTTGCTGGAGGCATCGCTGAAATAGATGACACCGTCACTGGCCACGTCCACATCATCGGTAAACCTGAAGGGTGCGCCATTTGCTTCGTTGGCGAGCACGGTGACCGCCCCGGATTGCGCGTTGATACGCAGTAGCCCCTTGTGGCCGTCGGCCACCACCAGGGTGCCGTCCGGTGCGAAATCCAGTCCCAGTGGCCGGCCGCCGGTGTTGGCGATCAGGTCGGCATCGCTACCATCGCCTCGGAAACGGACAATGCGCCCGTCCTCATAACCCACATAGAGACGGCCCTCTTTATCCACCGCCACATCTTCCGGGCCATGGCCTTCGCCTTCCGCCAGGCGGTGTGCCCGGCTGAGGTGGTCATTCACCGCGTACGGGCCTTCCAGAGGGGGCGCTTCGGGGGCGTCCCAGGCCACCGGCTCCACCGGCACCGGCCAGAACAGTAGATAGCCGGCCAGGATCAGAAGAACCAGGGTCAGCAGCGTTTTTTTCATTTTCCTTCCTCAATCTCGGAGCCTCGAGTACGGGGCGCGGTCGGTCCCGACGAACATGATAGGCTATCATGCCAATGGGTGGTGGCGACGGTCTTCCCTCGGGTATCGTGAAAGCCTGCGAAAGGGAAAGCCGGACACGACAATGGAACAGGGCGCCGGCACCGGATAATAGTGGATAAGGACAGCGATATGAGCAACGTTAATCCGGAACAGGGCAGTTTGCAGGTGGCGGCGCCCGACGCGCTGGCGGCGGAATTGAATCCGGCCGTGATAGTGACGGACGATGAAAATCAGGCGCTGGCGCAGCGGGCCGATCAGCTCGTCGGGCAATTGCTGTCGGCGGCGCAGGGGAGTGATCAGAATCAGGTGCGCGGCGCGGTGGACAATATAGGACGGGAGGTGCAGAAGCAGGCCGCCCGTCAAAGCCGGCTGCTGGAGGAGCCGGTGCACCGGCTGGCGGCGGACCGGTGGCCAACGCCCTGGTCGACCTGAAGATCCAGGTGGAATCTCTGGACCCGGCACGGGTGGATTTGTCACCGGGCTGGTTTTCCCGGCTGGCCGGCTTTCTGCCCTTCGTTGGCACGCCGCTGAAACGCTATTTTTCCCGCTACGAATCCGCATCCACGGTGATCGCCGCCATTGTCGAGTCGCTGGAGCAAGGCCGTGAACAGTTGCGCCGGGACAACATTACCCTGCAGGCCGATCAGAATGACATGCGCGAGAGCGGCCGGCAGTTGAGCCGGGCCGTCGCCCTGGGTGAACAGATCGATGCGCGCCTCTCCCGTGCCCTGGATCGTGACATCGACCCGCGGGATCCGCGTCACGGATTCGTGCAGGAAGAACTTCTGTTTCCATTGCGTCAGCGGATTCAGGACATGCAGCAGCAGCTGGCGGTGAACCAGCAGGGCGTGCTCACCACCGAAGTGATCGTGCGTAATAACCGGGAATTGATTCGCGGCGTGGATCGCGCCACCCAGGTTACCGTCAATGCCCTGAAGGTGGCGGTGACGCTCGCCATGGCGCTGGCCAATCAACGCATCGTGCTGGACAAGATCGACGCCGTGAACAAAACCACCGACTCGTTGATTGCCGGTACCGCTCAGCGGTTGCGCCAGCAGGGCGCGGAGATTCATACCCGCGCGGCGTCCACGCAATTGGATATGGAGGTACTGCGGCAGGCGTTCGTCGATATCAATGCGTCGTTGGAAGACATCGCCCGGTTCCGCCGGGAAGCGCTGCCGGGCATGGCCAATTCGATTCAGAAAATGGCGGCGCTGACCCGCAAAGGCGATGAAGCGCTGGCCCAGTTGGAGCAAGCCGAGGCCTCCCGTTCGGCCCTCGCCATCGACCTCAATCCGTGATGGGCGGGAGGCAGTGATAGTGTGCGTGCCATGACGCGTGGTCTGATTGCTTATTTCCGGGATTGTCTGGCGGAGGATGGCGGCGACCGTCTGATTACCGACCTGTTCGCCCAGTCCGAGCGCGGCCATGTTTTTTTTCGCGCCGATGGGGAACGGCCCCTCGAGGCCAGTCACTGGCCGATAGCCGGGCCGGAGGCGCAACGGCTGCGCCAGGAGCTCAGTGCCCAGCGCCAGGAACGGCGTCTCATGGCGGGACTGTTCGTGGTGAGCGTGGCGGTGGACGGTGAGGGATCCCGGCGCGGATACGTGCGCGCGCCCTTATTGATCGCGGAAGCGATGGTGAGCGACGGGCAGAGTGACAATGCCGCCATCGAAGTGGACGGCTTTCGTTATAACAGTGCCGTGTTGGACGCCTTGGCGGAGTCAATGCCCTGGGTTGCCGAGTTGGACCCGGAACAGGTGGACGCGGACACTCTGACGCGTGTTCTGACATCGATGGAGAGTCGGGAATACGCCGATAACGCCCGGGGCTTTCCACGGCCTCGCAGTGGTACCCGCCCACGCTATACGCCCGCGGGCGTGGTCTGGCTGTCGGCCCGCTCGCCCTTGCAGCGCAGCGTGCTGTTCGAGCTTGAGCGACTGGCGGCGGGGGAGGTGCCTTTGTCGCCGCCTTTGCGGCAGGTGCTGGGAGAGCCGGTGCCGGCTCCGGAACAGGTGCGGCCGGCCGAGCCGGACACCTTGCCGGCCAGTCTCACTCACGCCCAGCAACACACCCTGCAAAACGCCGCCTCGCAAACGCTCAGCGTCATCAATGGTCCGCCCGGTACCGGCAAGACCTATACGTTGTCCTGCCTCACCGTGGACCGGGTGATGCGCGGCGAATCGGTGCTCATCGTATGCAGTAACGAACATGCCGCCGATGTGGTGCGCGGCAAACTGGACGCGTTGTTCGGTGAGGCCGGGGATCTGATTCTGCGGGCCGGTCGCGGTGATCATCGCAAGCACTTGCTGGAGCGGCTGGACTATTGGCTGTCCGGGGAAATGGCGTTGGCGCCGGAGCCGGAACGGCCGGCCCTGCTGAAACGCATGGACCTGGCGACCCGCGCCTACCGGGATCTGGAGCGGCGATTCCGTCGGGATTTGCGCCGGGCGGAACGGGCCGGTGAGCGTGCCGGTGGGCCATGGACTCAAGTACGGCGTTGGTGGGCGAGCCGGCGTTTGTTGGCGCAACCGACGCTGGCGCGGCAGTGGCAGCAATTGCAGGCGTCGGTGGAGGCGCATCAGGAGCTGGCACGGCGTACGCTCGAAGCGGGAGCCAACGACAATCTGGCGACGCTGTTGCGTCAGCGTCGCAATCAGCTGAGTACCTTGTCGCGAGCGCTGCGTTCCCGTAGCGGAGCCTTGCGGCAGGACCGCTTCGATAAACTCGACTGGTCGCTGCTGACCAGCACTTTCCCGGTATGGGTGGTGTCCGCCCATGCTCTGAGCCGAAGCCTGCCGGCCAATGAAACGGTATTTGATCTTGTGGTGATGGACGAGGCCACCCAGTGCAATCTGCCATTGGCACTACCGGCACTGCAGAGGGCCCGTCGAGCGGTGGTGGTGGGAGACCCCAAACAGCTGCGTCATTTCTCCTTTCTCGCCCGTGATCGTCAGCAGGCATTGTCGATCCAGCACGAAGTCACCGGGGCACCGCTGGATCTGGATTACCGGGAGCGCTCGCTGCTGGATTATGCCCTGGACGCGGTGACCAGCCAGGAGGCGGTGGCATTCCTCGATGAACACTTCCGCAGCCATCCGGCGTTGATCCGCTTCAGCAATGCGGAGTTCTATTCAGACCGGCTCAAGGTGCTGACCCGTCTGGATAATCGTGAGGCGGATCAGCCGCTGCGGCTGGAGAGCTGTCCGGTGACGCTGAAGGACACCGTGAATCTGGCGGAAGTGGACCGGGTGATCACGCGGTTACAAGGATTGGTCGAGGCGTGCCGGGATTTGCCGGACGACCGCTGCCCCGAGATCGGGGTGGTGGCGATGTCCCGCGCCCTGGCCACGGTATTGGAGAACCGGCTGCTGGAGCGCTTCGAGCTGGCCACGCTGGGGCGTCACAATCTTCGCGTTGGCACGCCTTACGCCTTCCAGGGGGAAGAGCGGGATTTCATGCTGATCGCTACTGGCGTTTATCCGGGCCGTTCGGCGGCGGCCTGGCGTTACCTGGAACGGCCGGACGTGTTCAATGTGGCGGTGACCCGGGTGCGTCACCGCCAGTGGCTGTTCGTCGGTGAGGGGGCTCTGGATGAGCGGCCACGGGGATTGCTGGCCCGCTATGTGGCCACGGTGGAGCGAGAAAAGGATATGGCCATCAGCGCCTCGCCAGCGGTGGAAGCCTTGCGGCGGGAATTGGTCGGGGTGCTGGAAGGGTGGGGCGCGCGTTGCGAACTGGATTACGTGTTCGCCGGCCAGTCCCTGGATCTGCTGGTGCGTCATGCCGGTGGCGCCCTGGCCATTGATGTAATCGGTGTGGGGGAGGCGGGAGAGGCCTGGCAGTGGCAGCGCTATCGGTTGCTGGAACGGGCCGGGTTGGCCTTGTTTCCAATCAGTGCTCTGGACTGGAGCCATCGCCGGGAAGCGCTGCTGGAGCAGTTGCAGGCACGTCTGGCGCTTTCCGATGCCGAACCGGTGAGCGCCCGTCCTTACCATTCCCTGCGCTGGCGCCTGCAAGTGTTGGAAGCGCCGCGATTGCAGCGCTTGCTGGGAGAATTGGAGCAAGTGCATGGCCAGGTGCTGCACTGGCTGGACCAGCGTTTTCTGCCCACCGAACTGACCTACCAGCGTTACCATGACGGTGTGGAGCAATTGCAGCGCGCGGCGCTGGCCGAACTGGAAGGCGCCTGTGTGCTGCTGGAAGGGATTCGTGAGCTGGACGAGGACATTGACGCCGATATTGATGAGCGCCTGGCGGCCTGCCGCGCCGCGGTGGACGCCTTGAGCCGGTTGGGAAAAGAACTGGCGTTGCTGCGACAGGAGGATTCCGGTCTGCGGGGAGCACTGGATGATGTGCTGAAACTGGCGGACAGAGTGTCTTTGTATCAGCGTTGAGGCGTTGACGTATCGCGGCTTGTGAGCACGCTTATTTCGCGCATTCGCTGCCAAGGCAGCTTCCCGCAGGGGGCTACAGAGTCGCTGTGGGAAGCTGCCTTGGCAGCGAATGAACGTGTCAGTGAACTGGTGGGACATCAGAGGCTCACGAGCCCCGATTCCTGTTTCGCCCAATACGAAAACGCCGGCCCGAAGGCCGGCGTTTCCGTCTGACACCGAGGTGTCCCGAGGTGCCTACTTGCGCTCGTTGAGCGGCACGAAGGAACGCTCGGTCTCGCCGGTGTAGAGCTGGCGAGGACGGCCGATCTTGTAGGGATTGGAGATCATTTCGTTCCAGTGCGCGATCCAGCCCACGGTACGGGACAGGGCGAAGATCACGGTGAACATGCTGGTCGGAATGCCAATCGCCTTGAGGATGATCCCGGAGTAGAAGTCGACGTTCGGGAACAGCTTCTTCTCTTTGAAGTACGGGTCGTTGAGGGCGATCTCCTCGAGCTTCATGGCAAGTTCGAGTTGCGGATCGTTGATGCCCAGTTCGGCCAGTACTTCGTGGCAGGATTCGCGCATCACCGTGGCACGCGGGTCGTAGTTTTTGTACACCCGGTGGCCAAAGCCCATCAGCTTGAACGGATCGTTCTTGTCTTTCGCCTTGGCGATGAACGTGTCGATCTGGGAAACGTCGCCGATCTCTTCCAGCATCTTCAGCACCGCTTCGTTGGCACCGCCGTGAGCCGGACCCCACAGGGCGGAAATGCCGGCGGCGATACACGCGAACGGGTTGGCGCCGGAAGAACCGGCCAGACGCACGGTGGAGGTGGACGCGTTCTGCTCGTGATCGGCGTGGAGGATGAAGATGCGATCCATGGCGCGGGCCAGGGTCGGGCTGATCTTGCTGTCCTCGCAGGGGTTGCCGAACATCATGTGCAGGAAGTTTTCCGCGTAACCCAGATCGTTGCGCGGGTACATCAGTGGCTGACCGAGACCGTACTTGTAGCACATGGCCGCGATGGTCGGCATCTTGGCGATAAGACGGAACGCGGTGACATCACGATGAGTGGGGTCATTGATGTCCAGCGAGTCGTGATAGAACGCGGACAGCGCCCCGACCACGCCGCACATGATCGCCATTGGATGGGCGTCACGGCGGAAGCCGTTGAAAAAGTTGCGAATCTGCTCGTGCACCATGGTGTGGTTCTTCACGGTGCTGACGAATTCCGCTTTCTGCTCAGCGCTCGGCAGTTCGCCGTTGAGCAGCAGATAGCACACTTCAAGGTAGTCGGACTTGGAAGCCAGTTCCTCGATGGAATAGCCGCGGTGCAGCAGCTGGCCTTTCTCGCCGTCGATGTACGTGATCTTGGATTCGCAGGACGCGGTGGACGTAAAGCCCGGGTCGAAGGTAAAGATGCCATTGGCGGTGAGGGAGGACACATCAATGACGTCCTGGCCCAGGGTCGGCGTATGGATCGGCAGTTCCAGATCCTCCCGGCCCTCTACCTTGAGAATGGCTTTCTTCTCGGTCATGGGAATTTCTCCTCGGTGTGTAGAGGGAGCAGCAGCGGAACCTGTGGACAGCGTCCGGACGGCGATGCCGAGCAGCGGCTGTTCAAAGGTCCCCCAAGGTCCTCCAGAGCGCGGGGGACGTTAAAGTTTTGGCCTGTCTTTGTCAACGAAGAAGGGACCATGGGAAAAGGTGTCTTTTGCAGGGTAAACAGCTTGTTACGGCCCGTAATGCTGGCATTTTGCCATGGAATGGCAAGGTGGTTGATGTAAAAGTGCCTATATAAAACAAAGTCTTAGCCTGTTTTACGCCAGTTGGCGTTTGTTTTGCCGTCGGCGCGGCGATATACTGCCGCCCGCAAGGGGACCTCTGACCGAGTCCCTTGCGGCACAGCAAGGTGGTGGCGTGATGCCGAGCAGTATAAGGGCAATGACAGGCGCCGCCCCTTGATTCGGGAGTTGTCAGGGAATACGCAATCGGCCACGCCGCCATCCTTTATCAGGGGATGACCGCGGTGGCGTCGTTAGTGCATTCCGGCGACCGCCGACCGCAACGGACTTGGTCATGGATTCCCGGAATACGGGCTTCACCCCGGCCCTGGTATCACCGCATTCGCCGCCAGTCTTCACCTTGAGACGACATCGGTGATGCCAAGTTCCCGACAACCGCTCCGGCCTGCCCGGAGCCCGGCAAAAGTGTAGGCTACCGTGAACGACAAAAGACCCGTCAATCTCGATCTATCGACGATCAAGTTCCCGGTCACCGCCATTGCGTCCATCACTCACCGGATTACCGGCGTCGCCATTTTCGTGGCGTTGCCGATATTGCTGTGGATGCTGGATCGTTCCGTGGCGTCCCCGGAGAGCTTTGCGGACCTGAAACAACTCCTTGATTCCCCTCTGGCCAAACTGGTCGTGTGGGCCATCCTCACTCCGATTCTGTATCACCTGGTGGCCGGTATCCGGCATCTGTTCATGGACGCCGGGATGGGTGAGACCCTGGAAGGCGGACGGCGTGGCGCCAAATCGGTGTTCATCATCACCGCCGTTCTCGTTGTACTGGTAGGAGCTTGGATATGGTAACCCGGGTAACCAGCGTCACCAGTCTGGGCCGTAACGGCCTGTACGACTGGCTGATTCAGCGCGTCAGCGCCGTTGTTATCGGCGTGTACTTCATCGGCATGTTGGCTTATCTGATCGCCCAGCCGAATCTTGATTATGGCACCTGGAAGGCCTTTATCGGTTCCGTGCCCATGCAGATTGCCACCACCTTGCTGGTGCTTTCCGTGGCCGCCCACACCTGGGTTGGCCTGTGGGGCGTGACCACCGACTATCTCACCAGTCTGACCTTTGGCAAATCCGCCACCGGTGTACGCCTTGTCGTGCAGATGGTGATTGCTCTGCTGCTGTTGGTCTACGTCCTTTGGGGCCTGGTAACGATTTGGGGAGGCGCTTGATCCATGTCCATTCGCACCATTACCTTTGATGCCATCGTGGTGGGTGGCGGCGGCGCCGGCATGCGCGCGTCCCTGCAGATGGCGCAGTCCGGTTTCAAGACCGCGCTGATTTCCAAAGTATTCCCCACCCGTTCCCATACGGTATCCGCCCAGGGCGGTATCACCTGTGCCATTGCCTCCGCCGATCCCAATGACGACTGGCGCTGGCACATGTACGACACGGTCAAGGGCTCCGATTACATCGGTGACCAGGACGCCATCGAATATATGTGCTCGGTGGGCCCGGAAGCGGTGTTCGAACTCGACCACATGGGGCTGCCGTTCTCCCGTACCGAGGAAGGCCGGATCTACCAGCGCCCGTTCGGTGGTCAGTCGAAGAACTTCGGTGAGGGTGGTCAGGCCGCCCGGACCTGTGCCGCCGCCGACCGTACCGGTCACGCTCTGCTGCATACCCTGTATCAGCAGAACCTGAAGAACGGCACCCAGGTGTACAGTGAGTGGTACGCCGCCGAGCTGGTGAAGGATGGCCAGGGCAATGTCTGTGGCGTTATCGCCATCTGCATCGAAACCGGCGAAACGGTATTCTTCAAAGCCAAGGCGACGGTGTTCGCCACCGGCGGTTCCGGCCGTATCTACGCCTCCACCACCAACGCCCTGATCAACACCGGCGACGGTGTCGGCATGGCCCTGCGGGCCGGTCTGCCGGTGCAGGACATCGAGATGTGGCAATTCCACCCCACCGGTATCGCCGGCGCCGGGGTGCTGGTGACCGAAGGTTGCCGGGGTGAGGGCGGTTACCTCATCAACAAGGACGGCGAACGCTTCATGGAGCGTTACGCGCCCAACGCCAAGGACCTGGCGTCCCGGGACGTTGTCGCCCGTTCCATGATGATGGAAATCCTGGACGGCCGTGGCGCCGGTCCGGATGGTGACCACGTTTTCCTCAAGCTCGATCACCTGGGCGAGGAAGTGCTGCACAGCCGCCTGCCGGGCATCTGTGAGCTGGCCATCACCTTCGCCCACACCGATCCGGTGAAGGAACCGATCCCGGTGGTGCCCACCTGTCACTATATGATGGGCGGTATCCCCACCAACGTGCATGGTCAGGCGATCAGGCTGGCCAACGGCCACGAAGGTCAGGATCAGTTCGTCAACGGCTTGTTCGCGGTGGGCGAGGTGGCCTGTGTCTCCGTGCACGGCGCCAACCGTCTCGGTGGCAACTCCCTGCTCGATCTGGTGGTGTTCGGCCGCGCCGCCGGCCTGTTCATCGAAGATGCTCTGCGCCAGGGCATGACCCAGTACGAGCCGAGCAACGACGATATCGACCAGGCCCTGAGCCGGGTGCGTCGTTGGGACGACTCCAAGGGCGGCGAGTCCGTGGCCAGCCTGCGCAAAGAGCTGCAGAGCACCATGCAGAATCACTTCGGTGTATTCCGCAAGGGCGATCTCATGCACGAAGGCGTTTCCAAACTGGCTGAACTGCGCGAGCGTGTCGCCAAGGCTCATCTGGAGGACAAGAGCCAGTCCTTTAATACCGCCCGGGTCGAAGCGCTGGAGCTGGATAACCTGCTGGAAGTGGCGGAAGCCACCGCCATCGCCGCCGAAGGCCGCAAGGAAAGCCGTGGGGCTCACGCCCGTTACGACTTCCCGGATCGTGACGATGAGAACTGGCTGTGTCATTCCATCTACGATCCGCTCACCAAGCAATTGGGTAAGCGCGCGGTGAACTTCGAACCGAAGACCGTGGATACCTTCCAGCCCAAGGCGCGGACCTACTAACGGAGAGCTGCAATGAAAGTCAGTATCTATCGCTACAACCCGGATACCGACCGCGAACCGACCATGAAAGAGTACGATGTGGACACCCAGGGCAAGGACCTGATGGTGCTCGACGTGCTTAACCTGGTGAAGGAGATGGACCCGTCCCTCGGGTTCCGTCGCTCCTGTCGCGAAGGGGTGTGCGGCTCCGACGGTATGAACATCAACGGCAAGAACGGTCTGGCCTGTATCACCTCGCTGTCTTCCGTGGCGCCTGGCGTTAAAGAAGGTAAAAAAGCGCTGGTGCTGCGGCCGCTGCCGGGGCTGCCAGTGGTGCGCGATCTGGTGGTGGACATGACCATGTTCTACAACCAGTACGAGAAGGTGCAGCCGTACCTGCAAAACAGCACGCCGGCTCCGGCCATTGAGCGTCTGCAGTCCCCGGAAGAGCGCGCCAAGCTTGATGGCCTGTACGAGTGCATTCTGTGTGCCTGCTGCTCCACCAGCTGCCCCAGCTTCTGGTGGAACCCGGACAAGTTCCTGGGGCCGGCGGCGCTGTTGCAGGGCTATCGCTTCCTGGCGGACAGCCGTGACAACGCCACTGAAGAGCGCCTGGCGCGCCTGGACGACCCGTTCAGTCTGTTCCGGTGCCATGGCATCATGAACTGCGTCAGCGTTTGCCCGAAAGGGCTCAACCCGACCCGGGCCATCGGCCATATCCGTTCCATGTTGTTGGAACGGGGCATCTGACCCGGACCTAAAAAGGCGGCCTCCGGGCCGCCTTTTTTGTGGTGCCGGACGCTTGACGCCTGACGCTAAAGTCAAAACCCGGGGCTGCGGGCATTGCGGAAATAAAAAATTGCCGGGAGTAATTTTTAACGTTGCTCGGCGACGGCCCGAAGGGTGGCCGCCATGGACGGCGGTCATAAAAAGGTTCCTCGGGGTTTAGCGGGAAGGGTCGCTCCGGCGGGGGCTCCCATATTGCCCGGTTACCTCGAAGACCTCCCTTCAGAGGTGGCTACAACGTCGCTGTGGGAAGCTTGCTGGCAAGCGAATCG
>NZ_AQPF01000044.1:0-34667 GCF_009846745.1 Alcanivorax xiamenensis
GCCGTTGTGGGAAGCTTGCTCGCAAGCGAATATCCCAATGCTGGAGACCGCATTCGCCAGCAGGCTGGCTCTCACAGCAAAGACACGAACTGTTTTTGACTTTCGCTATTCACTCTTAACTATTCACTATTAATTGCCTCCAGGAAGGCCCGGGCCGCGTTAGAGCGGCTCCGCCCGGGGTGGGTGACCACGCCCAGCTTGCGTTCCGGCAGGGGAGTGTCCACCGCCAGTTCGATCACTTCGTCGTCCAGCATGGTGGCCGGCAATACGCTCCAGCCCAGGCCGATGGACACCATCATATGAATGGTTTCCAGATAGTTGGTGGACATGGAAATGTTCAGGGTCAGGCCGTGTTCCTGAAACAGCCGTTCAACGATGCGGCGGGTGAATGTCACCGGGGAGGGCAGGATGGCGCTGAAGCGGGTCAGAGTCTCCAGGGTGAGATCCGCTTGCCGGGCCAGAGGGTGTTCCGGCGCGCACATGAACACCAGCGGGTCGTCCCAGATCACCTGGCTGTGCAGGCGGGTATCCGGCTGCGGCGGCAGGGTCACCACCCCCATCTCCAGATCCCCGTGCAGTACCGACTCCCAGGCTTCCTCGGAATCAATGAAATGAATGTCCAGGCGTACCTGCGGGTATTCGCGGGAGAAGTGTCGCAGCACCGGTGGCAGGCGATGCAGACCGATATGGTGGCTGGTGCCGATGCGCAGGGTACCGCTGACCTCGCCGGTCAAGTTGGTGATGGCGCGGCCCATGTCCTCCAGTTCCTGAAGCACCTTCCGCGCCCGGGGCAGCAATGCCTCACCGGCCTCGGTCAGGCGGATGCGCCGTCCGACCCGGTCGAACAGCCGCGCCCCCAGTTGCTGCTCCAGCACCGCGATACGCTTACTCACCGCCGGCTGAGTCAGAAACAACCGCTCCGCCGCCCCGGAAAAGGAGCCGCTCTCGGCCACGGCCATGAAGGCTTGCAGGGATTGGGTGTCCATAAGGTCTCGCTTGCACGCAACACGCTGACACGCAACACGCAAAAATAGGAGGGTAGCGTGCAGGCGTGTTGCGTGTCAGCGTGCCAGCGCTTCCCTTGCCAGGCCGGAAGCCCTTTGCTTTCCGGATCTCTGCAATACTCTCAAATAACCCCTGGGAATCCAAACCATAAAAAAGATGAATTGGATTTATCTTATGCCCCCGCGTAGGGTGTGGTCATTAACAGCCCCCCCAAGGCTCCAGGAGAAGCATCAATGGCAGGCAAGACCCTCTACGACAAGTTGTGGGACGCCCATCTCGTCGCCCAGCGGGAAGACGGATCGGCATTGATCTACATCGATCGTCACATCATTCACGAAGTGACTTCGCCGCAGGCCTTTGAAGGGCTGCGTCTGGCCGGGCGTCAGCCCTGGCGGACCGGCGCGGCGGTGGCGACCATCGACCACAACGTGCCGACCACGCCGTTCAAGAGCGCCGCCGATATCACCGACGAGACCTCGCGCATCCAGGTGCAGACGCTGCAGGACAACACCCGCGAGTTCGGCATCACCGAATTCGGCATCGGTGACGTGCGTCAGGGCATCGTGCACGTGATGGCGCCGGAGCAGGGCGCGGTGGTGCCGGGCATGACCGTGGTGTGCGGCGATTCCCACACCTCCACCAATGGCGCTCTGGCCTGTCTGGCCCACGGTATCGGCACCAGCGAGGTGGAGCATGTGCTCGCCACCCAGACCCTGGTGGCCAAGAAGATGAAGAACATGCAGGTGAAGGTGGAGGGCGACCTCGGCGCCGGCGTCACCGCCAAGGATGTGGTGCTGCACATCATCGGTGTGATCGGCACCGCCGGCGGTACCGGCCACGCCATCGAATTCGCCGGCAGCGCGATCCGCTCGCTGAGCATGGAAGGCCGCATGACGGTCTGTAACATGGCCATCGAGGCCGGCGCCCGCGCCGGCATGGTCGCCGTGGACGACACCACCGTGGATTACGTCAAGGGCCGTCCCATGGCGCCCAGCGGCGAGCAATGGGCGCAGGCGGAAGCCTACTGGCGCACCCTGGTGTCCGATGACGACGCCCGATTCGATACCGTGGTGGAGATCGACGCCGCCGACATCCGTCCGCAGGTGTCCTGGGGCACCAGCCCGGAGATGGTGGTGGCGGTGGACGCCAACCTGCCGGACCCGCAGGCGGAAAGCGATGAAGTGAAACGCTCCGGTATGTTGCGCGCCTACGAGTACATGGGCCTCAAGCCGGGCATCAAGGTCGGCGACATTCCGGTGGACCGGGTGTTCATCGGTTCCTGCACCAATTCGCGAATCGAGGATTTGCGCGCCGCCGCCGATGTGGCCAGGGGCCGCAAGAAAGCGGATTCGGTGAAGCAGGTGCTGGTGGTGCCCGGGTCCGGTCTGGTGAAGAAGCAGGCGGAACAGGAAGGCCTCGACAAGATCTTCATCGAAGCCGGTTTTGAATGGCGCGAGCCCGGTTGCTCCATGTGTCTGGCGATGAACCCGGACCGTCTGCAACCCGGTGAGCACTGCGCCTCCACTTCCAACCGGAATTTCGAGGGCCGGCAGGGCAACGGCGGCCGCACCCATCTGGTGAGCCCGGCCATGGCCGCTGCCGCCGCGGTGGCCGGTCATTTCGTCGACGTGCGGGAATTGGGGTAAGCGATCATGGAAAAATTCGTCAAGCATGAAGGATTGGTGGCGCCGTTGGATCGCGCCAACGTGGACACCGACCAGATCATTCCGAAGCAGTTTCTCAAGTCGATCAAGCGTACCGGTTTCGGGCCGAACCTGTTCGATGAGTGGCGTTATCTGGACGAGGGCTACCCGGGCCAGGACAACGACGCGCGGCCGAAGAACCCGGATTTCGTGTTGAATCGGCCGGAATATCAGGGCGCCACCGTGCTGCTGGCGCGCCGCAACTTTGGTTGTGGCTCCAGCCGTGAGCACGCGCCCTGGGCGTTGATGGACTTCGGTTTCCGTGCGGTGATCGCGCCGAGCTTCGCCGATATCTTCTACAACAACTGTTTCAAGAACGGCCTGCTGCCCATCGTGCTCTCCGAGGAGCAGATGGAAGAGTTGTTCCAGGCCGAGGCGGCCAATCCCGGCCTGCGTCTGACCGTGGACCTGGAAGCCCAGCAGGTGCGCACGCCGGACGGCAAGGCCTACGCTTTCGACATCGATGAATTCCGCAAGCACTGCCTGCTCAACGGCCTCGACGAGATCGGCCTGACCCTGCAGGAAGCGGACACCATCCGTGCCTACGAGGAACGCCGCCGGGCCCGCGAGCCCTGGGTGTTCGCCGAGCACGCCAGCCACTGATCAGGACAACCCACGGACAACACCACGGAAGCGAACCATGAGCCACATTCTGATTCTGCCGGGTGACGGCATCGGCCCGGAAATCGTTCAGGAAGCGGTGCGCGTGCTGCGCGCCGCCGAGCAGCGTTTCGGCCTCGACATCAGCCTGGACGAAGCCCCGGTGGGCGGCGCCGCCTATGACCTGCACGGCGACCCGCTGCCGCAGTCGACGCTGGACAAGGCGCGCGCCGCCGACGCCATTCTGTTTGGCTCCATCGGCGGTCCCAAATGGGACACCATCGAGCGTGACAAGCGTCCCGAGCGCGGACTCTTGCGGCTGCGTTCCTCCCTGGGCCTGTTCGCCAATCTGCGCCCGGCGATTCTGTTCCCGCAACTGGCGGACGCCTCCTCGCTGAAGCCGGAAGTGGTGTCGGGCCTGGATATCCTCATCGTCCGCGAACTGACCGGTGGCATCTATTTCGGTCAGCCGCGTGGAATCCGCGAAGAAAACGGTGAGCGTGTCGGCTTCAACACCGACGTCTATTCCGAATCGGAAATGCGCCGTATCGCCAAGGTGGCGTTCGAACTGGCCGGCCAGCGCAACAACAAGGTTTGCTCGGTGGACAAGGCCAACGTGCTGGAAGTGACCGAGCTGTGGAAAGAGGTGGTCACCGACGCCGCCAGGGATTACCCGAATATCGAACTGTCCCATATGTACGTGGACAACGCCGCCATGCAACTGGTGCGCGCGCCGAAACAGTTCGACGTGATCGTCACCGGCAACCTGTTCGGTGACATCCTCTCCGATGAAGCCGCCATGCTCACCGGCTCCATCGGCATGCTGCCCTCCGCGTCCCTGGACGAAAACCGCAAGGGCCTGTACGAACCCTGCCACGGCTCGGCACCGGATATCGCCGGCCAGGGCATCGCCAACCCGCTGGCCACCATCATGTCGCTGGCCATGTTGATGCGCTACAGTCTGGAGCGTGGCGACGTGGCGGATGCGATCCAGACCGCGGTGGAGCAGGTTCTCGACCAGGGGCTGCGTACCGCGGATATTTACACCGAGGGCACGCGCAAAGTGAGCACCGAGGAAATGGGCGCCGCCGTGGCCGAAGCACTGGCTCGCGGTTGATCGGCGCCTGAACCCATTGATTAAGAAGGGGCAATCCCTTCGGGAGACAAGTCTCAATGAAGAAAGTCGGTTTTATCGGCTGGCGTGGCATGGTCGGTTCCGTATTGATGGACCGCATGCGTGAGGAAAACGATTTCCAGGACATCGAACCGGTGTTCTTCTCCACTTCCCAGGTCGGCCAGGCCGGCCCGGATGTGGGCAAGGAAATTCCGGCGCTGGGTGACGCCAAAAGCGTCGATGAGCTGAAAAAACTGGACGTCATCGTTACCTGCCAGGGCGGCGACTACACCCATGAGGTGTACCCCAAACTGCGCGAAGCCGGCTGGCAGGGCTACTGGATCGACGCCGCCTCCGCGCTGCGCATGCAGGACAACAGCGTCATCGTGCTGGACCCGGTGAACCGCAAGGTGATCGACCAGGCGTTGGACAGCGGCGTCAAGGACTACGTTGGCGGCAACTGCACCGTGAGTCTGATGCTGATGGCCCTGGGTGGCCTGTTCAATGCCGATCTGGTGGAGTGGGCCAGCGCCCAGACCTACCAGGCGGCCTCCGGCGCCGGCGCCCAGAATATGCGCGAACTGATCGCGCAGATGGGCACCATCCACGGTGCCGTGGCGGACAAACTGGCCGACCCGGCCAGCGCCATTCTCGACATCGATCGTCAGGTGGCGGACACCATGCGTTCCAGCGATCTGCCGCAACAGCACTTCGGTGCGCCGCTGGCCGGCTCGCTGCTGCCGTGGATCGACAAGGAAATGGAAAACGGCCAGAGCAAGGAAGAATGGAAAGCCCAGGCCGAGACCAACAAAATCCTCGGTCGCGGCGAGCAGCCGATTCCGCTGGACGGCACCTGCGTGCGTATCGGCGCCATGCGCTGCCACGCTCAGGCACTGACCGTGAAACTGAAAAAGGACGTGCCGCTGGACGAAGTTCTCGAGCTGATCCGCAACGCCAACGACTGGGTGAAAGTGGTGCCCAACGAGAAGGACGCGACGCTGCGTGATCTGACGCCAACGGCGGTGACCGGCACCCTGACCATTCCGGTGGGGCGCCTGCGCAAGCTGAACATGGGCGGCGAATACCTCAACGCTTTCACCGTCGGTGATCAGTTGCTGTGGGGCGCCGCCGAGCCGCTGCGTCGCATGCTGCGGATTTTGTTGGAAAGATAAAGATCGCTGGCACGCAACACGCAAAAAGACACGCTCTAACAAGGGCACGTGGCTGCCCGGCGTTGCCGAGCAGAACGGTGTTTCCGAACCCGTTCTCGCCGCAAGTATGGCGTGCCGGCGTGCAAGCGTGTTGCGTGTTGCGTGTAAGCACCATCCCACGATGGTGGAACAGCGGTCGCCTTGGAGGAAAACTCAATGTCGATGGAACCCGGATTGGCGGTGGTTGGTGCCACCGGCCTGGTGGGCGATGCCCTGCTGGAACAACTGGCGGAGCGTAAGGTGCCCTATGGGGAACTGTTTCTGCTGGCCTCGGAAGAGAGCGAAGGCAAGTCCTTGCGGGTGGGTGGCCGTTCGCTGACGGTGCAGCGGTTGGAGGG
This sequence comes from Alcanivorax xiamenensis, assembly GCF_009846745.1. NCBI lineage: Bacteria > Pseudomonadati > Pseudomonadota > Gammaproteobacteria > Oceanospirillales > Alcanivoracaceae > Alcanivorax > Alcanivorax xiamenensis. The sequence continues at coordinate 5,972 of NZ_AQPF01000044.1, forward strand.
CTTCGACTTTTCCCGCGTGGCGTTGGTGGTGTTCGCCGCCGGTGCCGCGGTCTCCCAGGAATGGGCGCCGCGCGCGGTGGATGCCGGCGCCATGGTCCTGGACCTGTCACCGGCGTTTCGCTACGAGCCGGACGTGCCGTTGCTGGTGGCCGGAGTCAACGACGAGCAGATTCCCGCCGCCCGCGAGCGCAATCTGGCCGCCGCCGCCGACGCCGCCACCGTGCAACTGATGCTGGCCTTGAAGCCGCTGATGGCGATCTCCGAATTGCAGCGGGTCACCGTGACCCAGTTGCAGGCCGCCTCTTCCTCGGGGCGCAATGGCGTGGAACGTCTGGCCCGCCAGAGCGCCCGTTTGCTCAATGGCATGGATGCCAGCGAAGGCGCGGAACCGCAATACGCCTTCAACCTCGTGCCCACCGTCGGGCGCCTGCAGGACAACGGCTATACCAGCGAGGAATTGAAACTGATGCTGGAAGCCCGGCGGGTGCTTGGGCGCCCGGACCTGGCCGTGGATGTGAGTTGTGTGCAGGTGCCTGTATTCCACGGCCTTTCCCAAGTGGTGGTGGTGCGCGGCGGCCTGCCCATCGGTCTGGCTCAGGCACAGGCCTGCTGGGATGAGGCGCCAGGTCTGGCCCAGGATGAAGGTGGGGAGGGCGACGGCGCGTCGCCGGTACGGCAGGTGAAGGAGGAGCCGCTGGTGCGCCTGGCCCGCGCCCGGGAAGATGTGGACGGGCAGGGCGAACTGAGCTTCTGGACCGTGGCCGATAACATCAAGGCCGGTGCCGCCCGTAACGCTGCCCTGCTGGTGGAGCAACTGCTCGCCGGCGGGTGAGCCCGCTTGCACGCAACACGCTCGCACGCTGGCACGCCATTCGCTGCCAAGGCCGCTTCCCACCGCGACTCTGTAATCCCCTGTGGGAAGCGAGCTTGCTCGCGAATCGGGCCAGGCACCGAATCCGCGAAAATGGATCAGACGCCAGCGCCCCGCCAACCGCGTGCCCGCAATTCACGGGCAAAGGAAGTGCTTACCCCCTCGACAACCCCCATCCCACCAGAATAAAGTCGTACCTCCCGGGCCGCCCTGATGGCTCGGGATGGGGGCGTCTCAATTCATGGTTGGGAGCGCATTTTTTTGAAAAAACCATGGAAAATGCGTACTTACTAACAATATGTGACGCAGTTTCTAGGTTTGTCCCCCGCCGTCGGGCACAATCGAATACGGACTTTTCGACCAGAGCGTCTCAGAATAAGGTTTGTTTTCTCTGGATTGATCCAGACCTTATTCCGAGGCTCGCGGAAGGAAATCCGCAGCGTGCCTGCCGCGGCTCAGAGGGCGGGGAATACAGAATAAGTAACTGGGGTTCAACCACATGCTCCGAAAATTTGGCATAGGGTTTGTCGCACTGGCGGCGATGACGCCGGGACTTGCGGCTGCTCTGGGGGTGGGGGAATACGAGCTTAACTCCTATCTGAACCAGCCGCTGGAGATGGATGTCGTCCTGCACGAAACCGGGCGGCTGTCGACAGAAGAAATCGTGGTCAATCTGGCCCCGCAGGCGGAATTCGACTCCGCCGGGGTGGAGCGCGGCTACTTCCTTAATGATCTGACCTTCGAGGTGATCTTCACCGGCAAGGGCGACGGGGTGCTGCATATCCGTTCCCGCCAGCCGGTGCGTGAACCCTATCTCAATTTCCTGGTGGAAATTCTCTGGCCCACCGGCCGGCTGGTGCGCGAATACACCGTATTGCTGGATCCGCCCAGCTACGACGCCGGCGGCGAGACGGTCAGTGCCGCCCGGGTTGAGCCGGCGCCGGTGCCGGTCGTGCCGCAAGCGGAGCCGAAGACAAAACCGGCAGCGCCCGCGCCGGCGCACGAACCGCCGGAGCCCGCCGTCAGCGGGGAGGCGACGGACGAGGCAGCACAACAAGAGGAACCGCGAGACCAGCTGGAAACCGCCGCCGAGCCGGAGCAGGACGATTCCGCAACGGTGGCGGAATCCGAAGAAACCGGCCCGGATCAGAGCGCCAGCAACGCGACGCCGGGGCGCGGCACCCTGAACGAAAGCAATGGCCGTTACCGGGTGCGCTCGTCCGATACCCTGTGGCGCATCGCCGCCGAGCACCGTCCCGGCAGCCGTGTTTCCGTTCAACAGATGATGATGGCGATCCAGGAAATGAACCCGGAAGCGTTCATCGACGGCAATATCAATTTGGTGCGGGAAGGCGCGGTGCTGCGGTTGCCGAGCGAGCGTCAGGCCACGGCGATCGCCAGCAGCGAAGCGATGCGGCGAGTCGCTGATCAAACCAGCGAATGGCACCAGCGGCGGGCAGACCGCGGCAATGACGAAGAAACGTTGGCGGCGGCGCAATTGGATGCCACCGAGCAGAGTGACGCGGTGCCGGCGCAACAGCAAGACGACGGCGGTCGGGTCACGTTGGTGGCGCCGGATTCCGCTGACGCCGCCACTGATGGCGATGGCACCGGGACCGGTGATGGCGGTGAAGCGGCCACCGCGGCACTGCAGAACGAACTGGCCATCCGCGATGAGAATCTGGACCGGCTGAGCCGGGAAAACGATGAGCTGCGCAGCCGTATCGATGAACTCGGCGAGCAGTTGGATACCAGTGGTGAAATGCTGCGTTTGCAGAATGAGAAGATCGCCGCGCTCCAGGACGCGCTACGGCAGCTGCGGGAAGGCGAGGGGGGCGGCGCCGTGGACGAGGCCTTGCTGGCCCCCATGGAAATCGGGCCGGAAGTGGCCCCTGAACGGTTGGTGCCGGGAGAGCCGGGGGCCGCGGAAGCGGAGGAGCCGGCGCGGCAACCGGGCAACAGCGGCCCGGAATCCGGCCCGGCGGAGGTCACCGCCTCGCCGCCGGCGGACACCACGCCGACATCCCAGTCCCAACCGGCAAGCGGCGTTGACAGCGCCGCTTCCTCGCGTCCGGCGCCGCCGGCGCTTCGGCGCCGGCCCCTGCTGGCTGGCTGGACCGGGTGGCGGGTAATCTGCTGTATCTGGGGGCCGGGGTGGCGGTGCTGCTGCTTCTGTTGCTGGCACTACGCCGCCGTCAGGGCGGCAAGGGGGACCCCGAGGAAGACGCTCCGCCGCCGTTGATGCCGCTGGCGGAGGAAGGTGGCAACGAGGACGAAGGGGCCTCAGGGCAGGGGCCGATGGCGGCGCGAGCCGGCGACGCCGATGAGGAAGACGGCGCCGCCACCACCGCCAATCAGGATCCGCTGGAAGAAGTGGAAGTCTACGTGGCTTATGGCCGCTACCCGCAGGCGGCGGATTTCCTGCGCAATGAAATCAATCAGGCGCCGGGTCGCAGCGACCTGAAAGTACGATTGCTGGAAGTGCTGAACGAAATGGGCGATCAGGCGGCGTTCCGGCAGCAGGCCGCGCTGTACGCCGGCACCGCGGTGCAGCTGGACCGGGCCATCGAACGGCTGGGTGGTGGCGGGCGGGCCGCCGCGGAGGAATCCGCTCCGGTTTCCCTGGACGATCTGGAGTTGGATCTGGCCGGTGATATCGGCGCGCCGGCGCCGGCGGAACAACATCAGCACGAAGAAGACCCGCTCAATCTGGATGACTTCGAGTTCAACCTGGATGATGACGAGGCCATCCGCGACGGAGCCGATACTGATGGAGAGCCGTTGCTGATTGAGGATGATCCGGAGGAGGCGCTGGCTCTGGATGAGGAACCGTTGACCCATTCCACTCTGACGGTGAGGGACGATACGCCGGTGAAGCCGGACGGCCTGGACCTGGATGATCTGGATTTTGCTTCCGATGCCGACGATGCCGGCGACGTAGGGGGGCTGGAGCTGGATACGATACCGGAGGAAGCGGTTCGGGAAGAGCCGACGGCGCCGGAGGCGGATTCGCTGGAGTTTCAACTGGATGACCTGGAACTGGAATGGGATGGCGACCAGGCCGTTTCCGCTCCCGAGCCCGTCTCCGAGCCGGTCTCTCTGGCGGAAGCCGCCGACCATGGCCAGGTGGGCGCGGGGGAGCAGGGGGATGACACCTTTGAGTTCTCTCTGGACGGTCTGGACCTGGACGAGGCCGGTGTCGATGACACCCCGGAGGAATCGATCGAACTGACCGAGCCGCCGGCCAGTGAGGGGCAGGAACCGGCCACGCCGGGTGCCGCCGACGAGGACGATGATTTCGACTTCCTGGCGGAAACCGATGAGAATGCCACCAAACTGGACCTGGCCCGCGCCTATATCGAAATGGGTGACATGGAAGGCGCCCGGGATATTCTCAACGAGGTGATCAGCGAGGGCAGTGACAGCCAGCGGGATGATGCGCGCCAATTGCTGGAACGCGTCGAGTAAGGGGGGCCGAGTTCGCTGGCAAGCCAGCTTCCCACAGCGACTCCGTAGTGACACTACTGTGGGAGCTGCCTTGGCAGCGAATCGGCGTATTACGTGTAAGCGAAAACGCTGTTCTGTAAAAAAAGGGGGCGATGCCGTAAGGTATCGCCCCTTCCTTTTGGCGTGAAAAAACAGGCCCATCATGACCCGAATCGCCCTGGCGGTGGAATACGATGGCAGCCGCTTCCATGGGTGGCAGACCCAGGAGGACGGCGTCCGGACGGTGCAGTCGCACCTGGAGCAGGCCCTGTCGCGGGTGGCGGACCACCCGGTGACGTTGATCTGCGCCGGCCGCACCGATACCGGCGTGCATGCCACCGGCCAAGTGTGCCATTTTGATTCAAACGCCAATCGCGACATGAAAGCCTGGGTCATGGGCGGCAACCGTTTTTTGCCCGATGACGTGGCGGTTCGCTGGGCGGTGCCGGTGAGCGACGACTTCCACGCCCGTTTCAGTGCCTTCCGGCGCTGCTACCGCTACGTGATTTACAATGCCGGCGCGCCGCCGGCGTTGTTCCGCCGCCAGGTCACCTGGAATCACCGGCCGCTGGATGTACAGCGGATGGCCGAGGCCGCCCGGGCTTTGGTGGGGACCCACGATTTCACCTCTTACCGTTGTGTGCATTGCCAGGCCAAGTCGCCGGTGAAGACGCTGCACCGGCTGGACATTCAGCAGCGCGGCCGGATGATCATCCTGGAAGTGGAGGCCAATGCCTTCCTGATGCATATGGTGCGCAACATCGCCGGCGTGCTGATGGCCATTGGCGCCGGCCATCAACCGGTGGAATGGGCCGCCCAAGTGCTGGCCGCCCGCGACCGCCGCGAAGGCGGCGTCACCGCGCCGCCCTACGGACTGTATCTGGTGGATATCGGTTACCCGGATGAGTTCAAGCTGCCCAGGGAGCCGTTGGGGCCTTTGTGGCTGGAGCGGGTTGAAAGGAATCGCTGACATGCAACGTGCCGATTCGCTGGCAAGCGGAGCGCCGCCCGGCCATCTTCCCACAGCGGCTTCGTAGCCTCCTCTGTGTGCTGTCTTGGCCGCGAAGACAGCGCGAGTGCATGTCTGCGAAGCCGCTGTGGGAAGCGAGCTTGCTCGCGAATGGCGTGCCAGACCCGCGCCGCTTTGCTAATATGGACGGTCCCCGCGGGGCAAGCCGCGCCGCCTTTGGCGCCGTGCTTCGGTCCGCGTTTCCTGATAGGCTTTTGATGAACACACCCCGGGTTAAAATCTGCGGCATTACCCGTCCGGAAGACGCGGTACAGGCCGCCCGTGCCGGCGCCGATGCCATCGGCTTGGTGTTTTATCCATCCAGTCCCCGCTACGTGGATCCGCCGCGTGCCGCGCGCATTCTCGCCGCGCTGCCGCCGTTCGTGACCACGGTGGGCCTGTTCGTCAACGCCGACGCGGGGCTGGTGCGCGAGTACCTGCGTGAGCTGCCCCTGGACATGTTGCAGTTCCACGGTGATGAATCGCCGGCCTACGGTGCCGCCTTTCAGCGTCCCTGGATCAAGGCCCTGCGCATGCGTGACGGCGCCGACCCGGCCAGGGTGGCGCGTGAGTACGCCGCCGCCGGCGCCCGCGGGTTATTGGTGGACAGCTACGTGCCGGGCACGCCCGGCGGTACCGGCGAACGCTTCGATTGGGGCCTGCTGCCCCGGGAGTCGGCGTTGCCGTTGATTCTGGCCGGCGGTTTGACACCGGCCAATGTGGCCGAGGCCGTGCGCCAGGTGCGCCCCTGGGGGGTGGACGTAAGCGGCGGCGTGGAGGTGCGGGCGGTGACCGGTACCACCCTCGGCGGTATCAAGGACCGCCATGCAGTGCGGGCCTTTTTGCGCGCGGCCAGGGCCTGACCCTTGGATCGGGCCCTTCGGGCCCGGCGCGACAATCCTGACAGTACGCTATCCCAGACGAGGAGCATGAGGTGACTGAACGTCCTGATTACAAGGCATTCCCCGACCAGCGGGGCCACTTCGGGCAATTCGGCGGACGGTTCGTCTCCGAAACCCTGATGGCCGCTTTGGACGAACTGGAAACCATGTACCGGCGTCTCAAGGATGACCCCCAGTTCCAGGCCGATTTCGATTACGACCTGGCCCACTACGTGGGGCGTCCTTCGCCGCTGTATCTGGCGGAACGCTGGAGCGAACAGCTCGGCGGCGCCCGCGTCTGGCTCAAGCGTGAGGATCTCAACCACACCGGCGCCCACAAGGTGAACAACACCATCGGTCAGGCGCTGCTGGCCAGGCACATGGGCAAAAAACGGGTGATCGCGGAAACCGGCGCGGGCCAGCACGGGGTCGCCTCCGCCACCGTGGCCGCCCGGCTGGGGCTGGAATGTCACGTGTTCATGGGCGAGGAAGACATTCGCCGGCAGCGACTCAATGTCTACCGCATGAAACTGCTCGGCGCCGAAGTGATTCCGGTGACCTCCGGTTCGCGCACCCTCAAGGACGCCATGAACGAAGCCATGCGAGACTGGGTCACCAACGTGGACGACACCTTCTACATCATTGGCACCGTGGCCGGGCCGCACCCGTATCCGATGCTGGTGCGGGACTTCCAGTCGGTGATCGGCCGCGAGGCCCGTGAACAGAGTCTCAAGCAGGCCGGCAAGCTGCCGGACGCGCTGGTGGCTTGTGTCGGCGGCGGCTCCAATGCCATTGGCCTGTTCCACCCGTTCCTGGAGGACGAGGGCGTGGCCATGTACGGCGTGGAAGCCGCCGGTGATGGCGTCGACACTGGCCGTCACGCGGCGCCGTTGAACGCCGGGCGTCCCGGTGTGCTGCATGGCAACCGCACCTATTTGATGGAAGACGAGAACGGCCAGATCATCGAGACCCACTCGGTGTCCGCTGGTCTGGATTATCCGGGGGTCGGCCCCGAGCACTCCTGGCTCAAGGACATCGGCCGGGTCAATTACGTGGCCGCCGATGACCAGGAAGCGCTGGCCGCGTTCCGGGAACTGACCCGGGTGGAGGGCATCATGCCGGCGCTGGAATCCGCCCACGCGCTGGCCTATGCGCGCAAGCTGGCGCCCACCATGGGCGCGGATCAGAATCTCATCGTCAATCTGTCCGGACGGGGTGACAAGGATATCCTGACCGTGGCCGACATCGACGGCATCGAGTTTTGAGGGGGAATGCCATGAGCCGTATTCAAGCCTGTTTCGAACAACTGAACACCGATGGCCGCAAGGCGTTGATCCCCTTTATCACCGCCGGTGATCCGAACCGGGACGTGACCGTGCCGGTGATGCACGCGATGGTGGCGGCTGGCGCCGACATCATCGAGCTCGGGGTGCCGTTCTCCGATCCCATGGCCGATGGCCCGGTGATCCAAAAAGCCTGTGAGCGGGCACTTGAAGCGGGCACCAGCCTGCATGACGTGCTCGCCATGGTCACCGAGTTCCGTCGCCAGAACGAGGATACTCCGGTGGTGCTGATGGGCTATCTGAACCCGGTGGAAGCGATGGGTTACGAGACCTTCGCCGACGCCTGCGTCAGCGCCGGCGTGGATGGAGTGCTGTTGGTGGACCTGCCACCGGAGGAATGCGAACAGGTGGTGCCGCGGTTTCGCCAGCGCGGTGTCGATCTGATCTTCCTGGTGGCGCCGACCACCACCGATGAACGCATTCGCCGTATCGGCGAGGCGGCCAGCGGTTATCTTTATTATGTCTCCCTGAAGGGCGTTACCGGTGCCGCCTCTCTCAATGTGGAGGAAGTGGCGGCGCGGGTTGAAACAATTCGCAACCTTGCCCAATTGCCCATTGGGGTAGGCTTTGGTATCAAAGACGCGGCATCGGCCCAAGCCGTCAGCCGGGTCGCCGATGGCGTGGTGGTGGGCAGCGCGCTGGTCAACCAGATTGCCGCCAACGCCGGGCAAACCGATGCCATCGCACCGGCGGTGTCGGCGGTGCTGGCCGAGATGCGCTCCGCCATGGACGAATAAGCCGGTGCCGTATTCGCTTGGTGACAAGCGGGTCCCATAAAGCGGGTCAAACACAAGGGTCTAGGTAATGAGCAACAACTGGCTGGAAAAGATTCTGCCCGCGGTTCGTCGGCCGCAGGAAAACCGTCGCAACAGCGTGCCGGAAGGTCTGTGGCGAAAATGCCCACGCTGTGACAGCGCCTTGTACCGGCCGGAACTGGAGCGCAACCTGGATGTGTGCCCCAAGTGCGAACACCATATGCGTATTGGGGCCCGCAAACGCCTGAAGCTGTTCCTGGATGAAGGCGTCACCTCCGAGATCGGTGCCGAACTGGCGCCGGAGGACCGGCTCAAGTTCAAGGATTCCAAGAAGTACAAGGACCGCCTCACCGGCGCGCAGAAGGACACCGGCGAAAAAGACGCTCTGGTGGCTTTGAAGGGCAAACTGCACGGCCTGCCGCTGGTGGCCTGCGCCTTTGAATTCCGCTTCATGGGCGGGTCCATGGGCTCGGTGGTGGGCGAGCGTTTCGTGCGCGCGGTGGAAGTGTGCCTGGAACAGCGACTGCCGCTGGTGTGCTTCTCCGCCAGTGGCGGCGCGCGCATGCAGGAAGGTCTGTTTTCCCTGATGCAGATGGCCAAGACCTCGGCCGCTCTGGAACGCTTGCGCGAAGCCGGGCTGCCGTTCATCTCGGTACTCACCGATCCGGTTTATGGCGGCGTTTCCGCGTCCCTGGCCATGCTGGGCGATATCAACGTGGCCGAGCCCAACGCTCTGATCGGCTTCGCCGGCCCGCGGGTGATCGAGCAGACCGTGCGGCAAAAGCTGCCGGAAGGCTTCCAGCGCAGTGAGTTCCTGCTTGAGCATGGCGCCATCGACATGATCGTGCCGCGTCTGCAAATGCGCGACACTCTGCATCGTCTTCTCGCCAGCATGACCGGAGCACCGGCGCCCCTGCCTCTGTCCGACGAATGAGCGATCCGCAGTCTTGGCTCGAACGCATCGAGCGGCTCCACCCCAGCGAAATCGAGCTGGGGCTGGAGCGTTTGCGTCGTGTCGCCGGAGACCTGGGCGTAGGCACTCTGCCGATGCCGGTAATCACCGTGGCCGGTACCAACGGCAAGGGTTCGGTGGTGCGCCTGCTGACCGCCATGGCGGAGGCCGCCGGGCTGCGCTGCTGTGTTTATACCTCCCCCCATTTGCTGCGTTTCAACGAACGTATCCGGCTCCCCGACGGCCCCGCCTCGGACCGGGCGCTTTGTCAGGCGTTCGAAGCGGTGGAGCGGGGGCGTGGCGATACCGCGCTGACTTATTTCGAGTTCACCACCCTGGCTGGTTTGTGGCTGTTCCAGCGTAGTGACGCGGATTTGTGCATCCTTGAAGTTGGACTGGGTGGGCGCTTGGACGCGGTCAATCTGATCGACGCCGACGTGTCGGTGGTGACTTCGGTGGGGCTGGACCATCTGGATTGGCTCGGTGACAGCCGCGAGGCGATTCTGCGGGAAAAAATCGGCATCGGCCGGGCCGGCCGGCCACTGGTTTACGGTGAATTGGCGGCGCCCTCGAATCTGGACTCGGAACTGGCGGCGCTGGCGGCCTTGCCGCTCAGGGCGGGGCGGGAGTTCACGCTGGGCGACGGGGAAGTGACCGTGCGTGACGGCGACGGGCAACGCCGCTACCGGATACCGGAGCCGGCGCGTCTGGGCAATGACAACCTGGCCACCGCGATCCAGGCACTGGCCGCGGCGGGTCTGGCACCGGCCCCGCCTGTTCCGGCCCGGGTGGTGGACACCGGCCTGACCGGTCGTTGCGACCAGCGCCGTTTCCAAGGCATCGAGTGCATTCTCGATGTCGGCCACAACCTGGAAGCACTGACCCGACTGCGGCGGCGGTTGCCGTCCTGTACCGGCCGCCGCCGGCTGGTGCTGGGCATGATGGCGGACAAACCGGTGGAGCAGGTCGTGGCCCTGTTCGCCAGCGAGCCGCTGGAATGGTATCTGTGCCGGCCGGATCTGCCTCGCGCCGCCACCGTGGAAAGGTTGGCGTCGGCGCTATCGGAAACCACCTCACGGGACGGAGCGGTCCATCTTTGCGGCAGTGTCGCCGAAGCACTGGAAGCGGCGGTGAATGACAGCAATACTGGCGATCAGGTGGTGATCGTGGGATCCTTCTACACTGTGGCTGAAGCCCTGACGGTGATTGAAGCGGCGCCCGCGCCGCGCCGCTAGAACCGCTGGCGTGCCGGAGCGCTGGAATAGCCCGGCGGCTCCGGGCCGCCCCCTCCGGGGCTGGCCCGCCCGAGCCCGCGACCACCTGATGCTGGACCTTTAATTCGCGCAAGGAGCCTTCGTACGTGCACCCCCGCACCCGTCATCGCTTGATTGGCCTGTTGTTGCTGCTTCTGCTGGCGGCGATTCTCGCTCCGCTGGTATTGCGATCCCCGGACCAGGTCCGGGTGGCGCTGGACATGACCCTGCCGGAGGCGCCGATGCTGGAAACCACCGAGCTGGAACCGGTCATCGACGAACAGGAGCAGGAAAGCCTGGAGCGGGAAATCGAAGCGGATCAACAGGCCGTGGCTGACGCCGGCCAGGCGGAGCTGGAGACTCCCTTACCCGAAGAACGGGACGACAAGGCCGAGGCGGCGTCCGACGATCAGGTCGAACCCCGCCCTGAACCTCAGCCGGACCCCGAACCGGAGCCGGAACCCAAGCCCGCCCCGGCTCAGAACGGCACCCTGCCGAAATCGGGTTTTACCGTGCAAGTCGCCAGCTTCAGTGATCAGGCCAACGCCGATGCCCTGGTGGAACGGCTGCGCGAGGCGGGCTACAACGCCTATTTCCGCACCCAGGAACAGGACGGCAACCGCTGGCAGCGGGTGTTCGTGGGGCCGGAAATCCAGCGCAAGGACGCCGAGGCGATGAAACAACGCCTGCGCGATGACAAACGCTTCGCCCTCGATGGCCTGGTGCGCACCTTCGTGCCTTAGTGATCTCTACAACCGCTGTGGGAGATGGCTTGCCAGCGAATGGAATACGTTCGGGCGTTTGGACTATTCGCGGCCAAGGCCGCTTCCCGCAGCGGCTTTGTAGTTCCCTCCGTGGGAAGCTGGCCGGGCGGCGCTCCGCTTGCCAGCGAATATGCCCCTATACACATAGGCTCCGACGATGACGTTCATTCACGTTCATCCATGGGCAAGCGCGGGACGCTCTGGTAAACTTTGCCGCCTGTTCCGCCCACGCCCCATCTCATGACTCTGAATCTGGCAGACGGCATCATCCTGTTCATCATCGCTGTGTCGGCCTTGATCAGCCTCCGCCGCGGTTTCACCCGGGAAGCCTTTTCTCTGCTGACGTGGGTGGCCGCCTTCGTGGTGGCGCGGTTGTTCAGCCCGGCGCTGGATGCGCTGCTGGTGGATCAGATCGAGACCCCCAGCCTGCGTTTGGCGGTGGCGTTTGGTGTGCTGTTCGTCCTGACACTGGTGATCGGCGCGCTGATCAATCATTTGCTCGGCGAGTTGGTCCGGGTCACCGGCCTGAGCGGGACCGACCGGCTACTGGGCATGGTATTCGGCGCCATTCGCGGCGTCCTGCTGGTGGTGGTGCTGGTCGCACTGGGCCGCCAGCTTTTCATCGAGGATCCCTGGTGGCAGGCGTCGGTACTGGTACCGCATTTCGTCATGCTGGAGAACTGGACCCGCCAGGTGGCCGGGGATCTGCTCACTTATCTCATCAACATCAGCGCAAGCTCCAGCTAGCTCGAGGATAAGCAAATGTGCGGCATTGTTGGCATCGTGGGCCACTCCCATGTGAACCAGGCGATCTACGACGCCTTGACGGTCCTGCAACACCGTGGACAGGATGCCGCGGGCATCGTCACCTGTGACGGCGACAGGCTGTTTTTGCGCAAGGACAACGGCATGGTGCGGGACGTGTTCCGCAACCGCCATATGCGCCGACTGGTCGGCAACATGGGCATCGGCCATGTGCGTTACCCCACCGCTGGCAGCTCCAGCTCCGCCGAGGCACAGCCGTTTTATGTGAACTCGCCTTATGGCATCACGCTGGCGCATAACGGCAACCTGACCAATTCCGAGGCGCTGGCCGAACACATCTTCCGCGCCGATCTGCGCCACATCAACACCACCTCCGATTCCGAAGTGCTGCTCAACGTGTTCGCCCACGAGCTGCAACTGCGCGGCAAGTTGCAGCCGGAGCCGGACGACATCTTCGACGCGGTGGCGGCGGTGCATCGCCGGGTGGAGGGCGCCTACGCGGTGGTCGCCATGATTACCGGCTACGGTATTCTCGCGTTCCGTGACCCGCACGGTATCCGCCCGGTGTGCTTCGGCAAGAAGGACACCGAGCAAGGGCCGGAATACATGGTGGCTTCCGAATCGGTGGCGTTGTCTTCCCTGGGCTTCCATCTGGAGCGGGATCTGGAACCCGGTGAAGCGGTTTACATCACCGCCGACGGTCAGCTGCATACCCGCCAGTGCGCCGACAATCCGCAACTGAGCCCGTGTATTTTCGAGCACGTTTATCTGGCCCGTCCGGATTCCATCATGGACGACATTTCCGTGTACAAGGCACGTCTGCGCATGGGCGAAAAGCTGGCGGAGAAAGTCGAGCGGGAATGGCCGGATCATGACATCGACGTGGTCATCCCGATTCCCGATACCAGCCGCACTTCCGCCCTGCAAATGGCCAACCGGCTCAACGTGAAATACCGGGAAGGTTTCATCAAGAACCGCTACATCGGCCGTACCTTCATCATGCCGGGCCAGCAGATGCGGCGGAAATCCGTGCGCCAGAAACTGAATGCCATCGAGCTGGAATTTTCCGGCAAGAACGTGCTGCTGGTGGACGACTCCATCGTGCGCGGCACCACCTGTCACGAGATTATCCAGATGGCGCGCGAAGCCGGTGCCCGCAAGGTCTACTTCGCTTCCGCCGCGCCGGCGGTGCAGTATCCGAATGTGTACGGCATCGACATGCCCGCCGCCGATGAACTGATCGCCCACGACCGCAGCGTCGAGGAAGTTTGCCGGATCATCGGCGCCGACCGTCTGATCTATCAGGATCTGGACGACCTGGTGTCCGCCTGCAAGGAAGGCAATTCACGGGTCAAGGAATTCGATTGTTCCGTGTTCAACGGCGTCTATTTAGCCGGTAACATCGACCAGGGCTATCTCCAGAATCTGGAGCAACGCCGCAACGACCTGGCCAAATCCGCCCGTGAGCAGGCCCGGGCCCTGGCGGAAAACGAAGTCATCGATCTGCACAACTCCAATTGAGGTGAACCGAGAACATCATGAGCGACTTTTCTGATCCAAACGAACTGCATACCGATACACTGGCGATTCGCTGGGCGCAGTTACGTACCGATCAGATGTCGCATTCGGAGCCGCTGTTTCTTACCTCCAGCTTCGTCTATGACAGCGCCGCCCAGGCGGCGGCGCGGTTCTCCGGCGAGGAGCCGGGCAACGTTTACTCCCGCTTCACCAATCCCACCGTGGCGGCGTTCGAACAGCGCCTGGCCGCCATGGAAGGAGCGGAGAAGGGCGTGGCCCTGGCTTCCGGCATGGCCGCCATCAGCAGCACTTTCTTCGCGCTGCTGGCCCCGGGCGATCACATCGTCAGCTCCCGCAGTGTGTTCGGCACCACCAATGTGGTGTTCGACCGCTACCTGAAGAAATTCCAGGTCGAGACCACCATGGTGGACCTGGCGGACCTGGAGCAATGGCGTGCCGCGATCCGCCCGGAAACCAAGGTGCTGTTCCTGGAGACGCCGTCCAACCCGCTTTCCGAAGTCGGTGATATTCCGGCCCTGGCCAAATTGGCCCACGACAACGGCGCCATTCTTATCGTCGATAACTGTTTCTGCACGCCGGCCTTGCAAAAGCCACTGGCGCTCGGCGCGGATCTGGTGATCCACAGTGCCACCAAGTATCTGGACGGCCAGGGGCGCTGCCTGGGTGGCGCCGTGGTGGGCCCTGCTGATCTGGTGGATCAGGTTCATGGCTTCGTCCGCTCCGCCGGACCGAGCATGAGCCCGTTCAACGCCTGGGTATTTCTCAAGGGGTTGGAGACCCTGGGCATCCGCATGCAGGCCCATTCCCGCAATACGCTGGAGCTGGCCGAATGGCTGGAACAGCAGCCGGGCATCGCGCGCGTGCACTACGCCGGACTCAAATCCCACCCGCAGCATGAACTGGCGGCGCGTCAGCAGAGCGGCTTTGGCGCGGTACTGGCGATTGAAGTGGAAGACAGCGACGGCAACCGGGACCGCCAGGCCGCCTGGCGTTTCATCGACGGCACCCGGCTGATCTCGATCACCGCCAACCTCGGCGATACCAAATCCACCATCACCCATCCGGGCAGCACCACCCACGGGCGGGTGGCGGAAGAAGACAAACAACGGGCCGGCATCACGGAAAACCTGATCCGTATTGCGGTAGGCTTGGAGGATGTGGCGGACCTGAAAGCGGATCTGTCCTTGGGGCTGAAAATGCTTGGGTTCTAGAAGAAAGCCATCGTGGTCCGTGGACCACTGGTGTCCCACAGATGTGGAACAGGCGGCTTACACGCAACACGCTGGCACGCCTGCACGCTGATTCGCTGCCAAGGCAGCTTCCCACAGACGACGCTACGGAGCCCCTGTGGGAAGCTGACTTGGCAGCGAATACAGCGCGATTTCATATCTCCTAGACCAATAGACTGGCCACGGCCATGGATTCCTCGGTCAAACCTCAGAACCATCAAAATTTGTGGGACAGCAATGGTCCGTGGACCGCTCCCGGTATTTTAAGGTGCTCCTGATTTGGGGGGAGCGCCATTTTAAGAAACAACCACAAGGCCGTACCCATGCAGGCACTGGAAAAAGCCCTGGCCCAGGTGGGCCGGGTGGTATTGGGGAAACCGGAACAAATCAAACTGGCCCTGGCCTGCATGCTTGCCGGCGGCCATCTGTTGATCGAAGACCTGCCCGGCATGGGCAAGACCACGCTGGCTCAGGCCCTGGCGCGGGTCTTCCGGCTGGATTACCGGCGGGTTCAGTTCACTAGTGACATGCTGCCGGCGGACATTCTCGGGGTGTCCGTATTCGACCCGGACAGCCGTGAATTCAGCCTCCGGGAAGGGCCGGTATTCACACAACTGCTGCTGGCCGACGAGATCAACCGTGCCACGCCCAAAACCCAGGGGGCGTTGCTGGAGGCCATGGAAGAGCAGCAGGTATCGCTCGATGGTCTGACCCGGCCGCTGCCTGACCCCTTCTTTGTCGTGGCCACGCAGAACCCGGTGACCCAGGCCGGCACCTTCGTCCTGCCGGAATCCCAACTGGACCGCTTTTTGATGCGCATTTCGCTGGGCTATCCGTCACCGGAAGTGGAGCGGGATTTGCTCGCCGGCGGCGACCAGCGTGATCGGGTAAGGCAACTGGAGTCGGTGATCGAGCCGTCGGGGCTGCGCAAACTCTGCCGCTTCGTCGATCAGTTGCGCGCCACCCGGGAGCTGATCGACTACGTGCAACGCTTGCTGGAGGCCACCCGCGCCGACAGCCGGTTTGTCGCCGGTCTTTCACCCCGTGCCGGTTTGGGGTTGCTGCGCGCCGCCCGTGCCTGGGCGTTGCTGCATGGCCGTGACTATGTGCTGCCGGAAGATGTGCAGTCGGTCTGGGCGGCGGTGGCGGAACACCGGCTGCAACCCCGTGAAGGCGGCAACGTGGCGGCGATGACCCAGTCCCTGTTGCAGACCGTGCCGGTGGTGCGCTGACCGGCGTCGAGCGAAGGAGGGCGGCCATGCTAAAACGCGCCTGGCAACACTGGTTGGCCCGACGTCTGCCCCGTGACCATCAGGTGCAACTGAACCAGCGCCGTATCTTCATCCTGCCCAGCGGTTACGGTGTGCTGTATCTGGTGGTGGCGCTGCTGTTGTTTCTCGGCGGTGTCAATTACGAGAACAACCTGATTCTGGCACTGTGCTTCCTGATGGTGTCGTTATTCGTGATGGGCATCCTGCATACTTTCCGCAATCTTTCTGGTTTGACCCTGCGCGCTGGCGCCGCCCGTAATGGCTTTGTCGGCGGGCACGGTGGTCTGGCGGTGGTGCTGGCGTCCCAGGGACAGCCGCACCGCAGTGTATGGCTGAGCTGGCCGGGGCAGGATGCCCAGGAAGTCAGCCTGGAAACCGGAGAAGAGAAAACCGTTTGGTTGAATCTGGCGCTGCCCCGCCGTGGTCCGGTCTGGTCGCACCGGTTGCGGGTGGAAAGCCGTTATCCGTTGGGCCTGTTGCGGGCCTGGTCGTTGGTGGAGCTGGAGCACCATTGTCTGGCTTGGCCCAGACCCCGGGAGGAGGCCGCTTCTCCCTGGGAGGGTAGCGGTGGTACCGGTGGTGTCGGCCGCCATGGCAGCGAAGCTTTCCAGGGGTTGCGTGCCTACGTGCTGGGGGATTCGCTGCGCCAGGTGGACTGGAAAGGTTACGCACGTGGACGCGGCATGAACACCAAGCTGTTTGATGCCGAGGAGGGCGAACGGCTGTGGCTCGGCTACGAGCGCCTGGAAGGCCTGCCCGAGGAGCAGCGCCTGGCGTTGCTATGCCATTGGGTGTTGCTGTTGAGCGAGGCCGGCCAACCCTTTGGTTTGCGTCTGCCCGGCGTGATGCTGGCGCCGGGCGGTGGTGATGAACATCGGCTGCGGGCTCTGGATTTGCTGGCACTGCACGGCAGCGAAGGAGGGCCGCGCTGATGGCCCGCCTGTATCAGGTGCCCAGCCATGCCCGGCCCTGGCTGACCGCCGCCATTCTCGCCATTTCCTTGCCGCAATTGCTGCGTGGACCGCTCTGGCAGGTGCTGTTGTTGGCGGTGATCCTGTTGTGGCGGGCGCTGATGGATCGTCAGCGGGCGCCGCTGCCGGGCCGGTGGATACGGCTGTTGCTGTTGCTCGGCACGGTGGGCGGCATTCATCTGAGTTTCGGTCGCTTGATCGGACCGGAAGCGGGCACCGCTTTGATCACCAGTTTGTTCGCGCTGAAGTATCTGGAGCTGGTGGGGCGTCGCGACGCCTATGTGTTGATCATCATCGGCTATTTCGTCTGCGCCACCATCCTGCTTTTCCAGCAGGGGTTCTTCGTTTTTCTTTACGTCTGTCTGTGTCTGTTGCTCCTTACCGCCAGTCTGGTGGGGATCCACTACAACGATTCCCAGGCGCGCGCACGTCAGCATCTGGGCAAGGCGGCGGTGCTATTGTTGCAGGCAGCGCCGTTGGCGGTGGTACTGTTCGTGCTGGTGCCGAGGCTGCCACCGTTATGGAACGTGCATACCGATCAGGGACAGGCGCGCACCGGCATGAGCGACACGATGGCGCCGGGGCAGGTCAGTAATCTGGCCGAGTCCAGCGCCATCGCCTTTCGTGTGCAGTTCGATGGCGAGATACCGCCATACCGGCAACGCTATTGGCGTGGCCTCACTTACAGCTGGTTTGATGGCCGTACCTGGAGCCAGGCTCGGCCGGACGATTGGGGCGACGAACTGACCTTCTACAGTGGCCGGGGAGAACCGCCGTTGTGGTACCGGGATCTGCTGGAGCGGGCCGCCGATCGCCCTTACTGGGGCTACCAGGTGATCATGGCGCCGAGCCAGCGGCGCTGGCTGTACGCGCTCAATACTCCGGTGCCGGAGTTCGATGGTCTGGTTCTGGCCCGTGACCGGCACCTGGTGGCCACCGAGCCGGTCACGGGTAACTTCCGCTATCGGGTACGTAGCTATACGGGGGTACCACTGACCGAACCGCTGGCGCCGGATCAGCGTGCGTTGATGTTGAGTTTGCCGGAACAGGGTTTCCCGCGCGCCCGCGAACTGGCCGGCCAATGGCGTCGGCAATATCAGCACGATAGTGCCCTGGTGAGCGCCGCCTTGAGCTGGTTTCGCAACGAGCCGTTTCATTACACCCTCAGCCCGCCCGCCGTCGGCCCGGATGTGGTGGATGGTTTTCTGTTCAATACCCGTCGGGGGTTTTGCGAGCATTACGCCAGCAGTTTCGTGGTGCTGATGCGCGCCGCCGGCATTCCCGCCCGTGTGGTGGGAGGTTATCAGGGCGGCGAAGCCAACCCC
The DNA here is from genome assembly GCF_009846745.1 of Alcanivorax xiamenensis. Lineage (NCBI taxonomy): Bacteria > Pseudomonadati > Pseudomonadota > Gammaproteobacteria > Oceanospirillales > Alcanivoracaceae > Alcanivorax > Alcanivorax xiamenensis. The sequence continues at coordinate 24,386 of NZ_AQPF01000044.1, forward strand.
ATGGGGCGGCACCTGCTGATTCGTCAGTACGATGCCCACGCCTGGGCGGAGGTGTGGCTGCCCGGACGCGGCTGGGTGGAAGTGGATCCGACCGCGGCGGTGGCGCCGGAACGGGTGGAACTGGGCTTGCGGGGCTCGCTCAGCCAGGCCGGCGCCGCGCGTATTCCCGGTGATGGCATCGGACGTTTGCCGGTGTTGTTTCAATTGCGGCAATGGGCGGACCTGCTTGAATTCCGCTGGCAGAGCTGGGTGCTGGGCTATGACCTGGAGCGTCAGAATCAATGGCTGTCCCGTTGGCTTGGCGCGGTGACGCCCTGGCGGCTCGCGTTGCTATTGCTGACCCTGGCGGCACTGCTGGTGCTGGCCACGGCGCTGATCATGTTCCGGGGGCGCGGCCCCCGCTCCGCCACGCCGCTGACCCGTGAATACCGGCGGCTGGCTCGCGGGCTGAGCAAGCGTGGCGTGCGGGGAGCGGAACGTTTGTCCGCGGCCCAACTGTGCGAGCGGCTCGAGCGCCGCTGGCCGGCGGCGGAAGCGGCGGCCCTGGCCTGGCGGGAGACCTTCGAACGGATGGCCTATCAGCAGGACTCGGCGCCTTCCATCGCCGCGTTGCGAACTTTGCGCCGGCAACGGCGGCGGTTGCTGAGGGCATGTCGTTGACTCTTGTGAGGTAGTGAGCCTGGACGCCGATTCGCTGGCAAGCCAGCTTCCCACAGCGGCTTCGTGTCCCTTCCGTGGGAAGCTGGCTTGCCAGCGAATGCAGCGCGAATTCATGATTCCGGAATCCGGCCATGCGGCCCTGGCGTCCACTGGCACAACCACCAAGAGCGCAGTAGGCTTTATCCCTTGATGATCACGGGAACGATCAAAAAGGGGAGACTATGTCCGTCGCGCGTTATAAGGAAGCTCTGCAACTGACCGATCACGAACCCTGGGCACAACGCTTTTGGGAGGCGCTGGTGCCGTACAAGGACCGGGTGGCTGAGCATCCGTTGTTCGTGGAAATGGGGGAGGGAACTTTGACGCCGGAGCGGTTTCGCGACGCGCTGCTGCACTTCTACCCCTTGGTGGAAAATTTCCCCAAGTACATGGGCCTGGCATTGGCCAAAACCCGGCCGGGCATTTTCCCCGGTCATGAAGAAAGCAAGAACTGGCTGATCGGCAACATCAAGGTGGAACAGCGGCACGCCTATTGGTATCAGGACTGGGCCGCCGGCTTCGGCATCGATCAATCGATCCTGGAGAACACCGTGCCGCCCGCCGCCATGGACGCGGTGAACCATTACCTGTGGTCCGTTGGCGAGCGCGGTACGCTGGAAGAAAGCATTGCCGCCACCAACCTGGCCATCGAGTGGGCCACCGGCGAATGGAGCCAGCGCGTGGTGACTGGCATGACCCGCTACGCGGAGCAGGGGGTGGCGGAGATCAACCGGCACACCATGGCGTGGTTGCGCGCCCATGCCAGCTATGACGACGCCCATCCCCATGAAGCCATGGAACTGATCAAACGGGTGGCGATGGAACCGGAATCCCGCCGCCGCGCCTTTACCGCCGCCCGCCGTGGACTGGAATACTACCTGCTGGCGCTGGACGATTGTTATCGGATCGGCGGGGAAAGAGCGGAAGAGAAAACACCGGAATTCAATGAATAATTAATAGGGAACGGTGAATAGTTAACAGCGAAAAAAAGAGATGATCTTTAGCCGCTGTGGGAAGCTTGCTTGCAAGCGAATATTGCCAAACGCCTGAGCGATATCATTCGCTTGCAAGCCAGCTTCCCACAGCAATTCAAAGTCACCTGTTTTTGTCTTTCCGCTGTCAACTATCTTTTCCATCTGTTCCATGAAAGTGCAGCACCAGTTCTTCCAGCAGATCCGGCAGGCCGGTGGCCATTTGCCGGACCACGGCGGAATTTTCCCACAGCTCGTCCAGGGAGGGGTCCTCGTCCACGCCGGAGATCAGAACCACTGGCAGTAGCCAGTTGGCCATGGTGTCTTCGTGATCCTGATACCAGTCTTCCTCCCGCAAGAACACGCCGGCGAGAAAACCCGCGCACCAACTGGCCAGGTCGTTGCCATCCTCTTCCCGGTACGGGTCCAGCAGGCAGGGCAGAGTGGTGCGTTCGCCGTTGTACAGGCCGGTCAGCAGGCGCCCGCGCAGTGACACCAGAGCATCCAGAACCGGCTCCGGCAGCTCGCTCTCCAGGGCCGTGACGAAATCCTCCGGCCCCCCATAAGGACCCACCGCCAGGGCGCAGGTCAGACCGTGAATTTCCACCCAGGTAGGGGCGTCCTCGCCTTCGCCGGCGAAATGCCCTTCGATGACCTGCTTGAGGCTCGGGTTGGTGACATCGCTCATAGATTCCTCCCTATGCGGGCAAGGATACCGGTTTGCGTGGAGGATGGAAGCGCCGCTGAGGGGTATTATTCGCTTGCAAGCAAGCTTCCCACAGGAGCGTCACCAATAATGTGGGAAGCTGCCTTGGCAGCGAATAACGATGCGGCATGCCTACCCGCTGACCCGGTTACGGCCTTCGGACTTCGCCCGGTACAGGGCCTGGTCGGCGCGTTCCAGCAGGGTGCGGGCGGTGTCCCCGGGCTGATAGGCGGCCAGACCGCAAGACAGAGTTACCCGCAGGTCCGGAGCAAAAGCGTAGCGCGCTTCCGCGAACCGTTCGCGTAGACGGGTGATGGCCGCCAGGCTGGCTTGGTGGTGGCTGCGCGGAAACAGGATGGCAAATTCCTCGCCGCCATAGCGGGCCAGCACATCGGTGCGCCGCAGGCAGTGGCTGGCGATGTTGGCGAAGCGCTGCAGCACCGCGTCGCCGGCCTGATGGCCGTAGGTATCGTTAACCGGTTTGAAGTGATCCAGGTCCACCAGTGCCAGATACAGCGGTGCCGGTTCCCGGCTGATTCGGCTCAGTTCCTCATCAAACCGTTCGAGAAAGTGGCGGCGGTTGTACAGACCGGTGAGTTCGTCGCGCACGGCGATACGGGCCAGTCGGTCATGGGCTTGCAGCAGCGACTCGCGCTGGGCCCGGAAGCGCTGTTGCAAGCTCTGAATATGGCTGCCCATGGAAACGAACCAGGTCAGGGTGAGCGCCAGAATGCCCCAGTGGCTGAACATCAGGGTGAAACGCGGTTGAGCCGGTTCGTTCAGCCATTCGTAGATCAGCAGCAAGGTGAAGGCGCTTTGCGCCACCAACGCCATGGCGATTTGTCGGCGCCGGTGAATCGAGAACACTCCGAAGGTCATCAGCATCAGGTACAGGCACAACAGGGCGCCGCGCAGCTCCCGCGCATAGTGCAGAATCAGGGTGATCACGGCGATGCCCACCAGCATTTGCGCCACGGTCAGACTGGGGTCCTTGAAGCGCTCGCTGTACCCGCTGCGGATCATCACGAAAAACACCGCGTTGATCGCCAGAAGCACCAACAGCAATGGCCAATGGGGCAGGTCCGGGGCCACGGCGCCCAGCCTGGTGCCGATCACCAGTCCGCCCCACATCAGCAGATAGGAATACACCGCCATCAACAGGCGGCGCAGGCGCAGGGCCCGATCCGGGTGATCCCGGGGTATCAGACGAAAACCGGGTTCCAATGAATGTCGACTCAAAGACAGCGGCCAGCGGTCACCCTGGGCGCAAGGCCGGGGTGCCTGGGCATGTTAGTAGTTATATAAGCTCACCCTACACGGAGCGGGGCAGGCGGGGAAGTGGAAAAGGAGGGGCGGGTTGGCCCTGGAACAGGAACCCGGAGGGCGCTACGAAGCCGCTGTGGGAGCTAGCCCTGCTGGCGAATTGGCCTTGGCGTTTGGGAATATTCGCTTGCAGGCAAGCTCCCACGGAGACTCCGTAGTCTTCTCTGTGGGGTAGGTGGCCTTAACCGTAGCGCTTGTCGCTCAGCGCCTGGATCCGGTCGTCCAGTGGCGGGTGCGAGCGGAACAAGGCGGAAAGCCCACGGCGCACGCCGCTGTTAATGCCGAACGCCACCAGGCTGTCGGGCATCTGGTTGGGCACTTCCGATTCCGCTTTCAGCCGTTGCAGCGCGGCGATCATGTCGCGGCGGTCCGCCAACTGGGCGCCGGAGGCGTCGGCGCGGTATTCGCGGAAGCGGGAGAACCACATGACAATGACGCTGGCGGCGATACCGAAGATGATCTCCGCGACGAACACCACGATGTAATAGCCGAAGCCCAGGCCGCCCTGGCCGTCGCGGCGCAGGAAGCTGTCGATCACATAACCCACCACCCGGGCGGCGAAGATGACGAAGGTGTTGACCACGCCCTGGATCAGGCTGAGGGTGATCATGTCGCCATTGGCCACGTGGCCAATTTCATGGGCCAGCACGGCGCGGGCTTCCTCGGGGCGGAAGCGTTGCAGCAGACCCTGGGAAACCGCCACCAGAGCGGCGTTCTTGTTCCAGCCGGTGGCGAAGGCGTTGGATTGCTGAGCCGGGAAGATTCCGACTTCCGGCATTTTGATGCCCGCTTTCCGGGACAGTTCCTCGACGGTGGCCAGCAGCCAGCGCTCGGCTTCGTTGCTGGGCTGTTCGATCACCTGAACCTTGGCGGACCATTTCGCCATCGGCTTGGAAATAAGCAGGGAAACCAGCGAGCCGGCGAAACCAAAGACGGCACTGAAAATCAGCAAGTTAGTCAAATCCAACCCGGTACCACTTTGGGCCAGGTAGGAATTCACTCCCAACAGGCTCAAAGTAATGCTGGCGACCACGATCACCGCCAGGTTAGTGAGCAGGAAAAGCGCAATGCGCATCATCGGTATGTTTCTCCACTGACTGATGTTGTTAGCCCTGATGGGTCCGATGCCCGGACACCAGCTTACCCGACGTGGAGGGCCCCCACATCGAGCAAACTTCAATGGAAAATGGGGGCGGAGCGGTTGCCTTCAAGGTCCGGCAGCGGAATACTCCCGCTTTTCCCGGCGTGACTGCGAATGCCCAGGCTATGACCCATTCCTTTTCCATTGACCCACTCGATCCCTATTTGGTTCCCCCCGGAGACCCCCGCCACCGTCTTTTTCATGGGCGGGGGAAAACCCTGCCCGGCTGGGAGGGGCTGACCGTCGATCGCTTTCCTCCGGTGCTGATGGCGACTCTGTTCGATGACTACGATGCCGCCACCCTGGAGGCTCTGGAGCAGCGGCTGCGGGCGGCGTTGCCGGCACTGGGCTGTGACACCCTGGTGTTTCAGCATCGCCACCGCCGGCCAGCGCTGACCCGGGTGATCGTCGGCACCGTACCGGAGCCGCACTGGGCCCATGAACAGGGATTACGTTACCGGCTGGACTTTGAGCGGGGCCAGAATCTGGGGTTCTTCGCCGATATGGCGCCCGGGCGGAGCTGGCTGCGGGAACGGGCGGCGGGCAAGAAAGTGCTGAACCTGTTCAGCTTTACCTGTGCCTTCTCGGTGGCGGCGCTGGCCGGTGGCGCCGAATCGGTGGTGAACATCGATCTGTCCGCACCGGCGCTGGCCCTGGGGCGGGAGAACCAGGTCGCCAATGGCCTCGCCGATGCCCGGGCGCACTATCTGCCGCACAATATCTTCCGCAGCTGGAAGAAGCTGCACAGCCTGGGCCGCTATGACCTGATCGTGGTGGACCCGCCCAGCGCCCAGCGCGGCAGTTTCATGGTGGAGAAGGACTACCCCAAGGTGCTGGAACGGCTGTCCAAGCTGTTGGCGCCGGAGGCGGAATTGCTGGTGTGCCTGAACGCGCCCTGGTTGGGACGGGACTGGATTGAGGCGCGGGTGGCGGAGCGGTTGCCGGGCGCCGTTCTGGAGGCGGTGCTACCGGGAGCGCCGGGCTTCGATGAGGTCGCGGAGCCGGCATTGAAGGCGCTGCACTATCGTTATCGGCGGCCGGCGGTGGAGTGAGCGGCTGGCGGGGCCGAATTCGCTGGCGAGCCAGCTTCCCACAGCGGCTTCGTCCCCTCTGTGGGAAGCTGGCTCGCCAGCGAAAGAGCCTACTTCTTGCGAATCCGGTCCAGATAGCGGGCGATGCGGCCGATGGAGTCTTCCAGGTCGTCCACCCGTGGCAGAAAGACCACCCGGAAGTGGTCCGGGTCCGGCCAATTGAAGGCGGTGCCCTGAACGATCAGCACGTGTTCCTCGCGCAGCAGGTCCAGGGCAAAGGCCTCGTCATCCTGGAACGGGAACACCTTCGGATCCAGCCGCGGGAACAGATACAGCGCGGACTTGGGCTTGACACAACTGACCCCGGGGATGGCGCTGAGCATTTCCCAGGCAATATCCCGCTGCCGGCACAGCCGCCCGCCCGGTGCCACCAGATCGTCGATGCTCTGGTAGCCGCCCAGCGCCGCCTGGATCGCGTTCTGGCTGGGCACATTGGCGCACAGGCGCATGCTGGCCAGCATCTCAAGACCCTCGATGTAACTTTCCGCCAGATGCTTGGCGCCGGAGATGATCATCCAGCCGGAGCGGAAGCCGGCGGCCCGGTAGTTCTTGGACAGGCCATTGAAGGTAATGAACAGCAGGTCGTCCGCCAGGGACGCGATGGAGGTGTGTTTCTCTTCATCGTAGAGAATCTTGTCGTAGATCTCGTCGGCGAACACGATCAGGTTGTGTTCGCGGGCGATCCGCAGCATGTCCTCCAGCAGCGCGCGGTCATAGTTGGCGCCGGTGGGGTTGTTCGGATTGATGATCACCAGGGCACGGGTGCGGTCGGTGATTTTTGAGCGCAGATCGTCCAGGGCCGGGTGCCAGTCCTGCTTTTCGTCGCACAGGTAATGCACCGGGTTGCCGCCGGAGAGCCGCACCGCGGCGGTCCACAGCGGATAGTCCGGCGCCGGCAGCAGCACCTCGTCGCCGTTATTGAGCAGGGCCTGCATGGCCATCACGATCAGCTCGGAGACCCCGTTACCGATAATGATGTCGTCCACCGAGACATCCTGAATGCCTTTGGTCTGGCTGTACTGCATCACCGCCTTGCGGGCCGGGAACAGGCCCTTGGAGTGGCAATAACCGGTGGCGTCGGGCAGATTATGGATCACATCCTGGAGCAGTTCTTCCGGTGCCTCGAAACTGAACGGCGCGGGGTTACCGATATTCAGTTTGATCACCCGGTGGCCTTCATCCTCGAGCCGATGCGCCTCACGCAGCACCGGACCGCGAATGTCATAGCAAACACCTTTGAGTTTGTCCGACTTACCGATCCTGAAAGGATAACCGCTCATGGAGATTTCTCGCCCTGATCCGCGAAACAGAAGAATGGAAACCGATTCTACATGGGCGCGGAAATGCTGTATATGAAGGGGCGGCCCGCTTATTCGCTGCCAAGGCAGCTTCCCACAAGGAGAGATACGGAGCCAGGGGAGATACGGAGCCGCTGTGGGAAGATGTCCGGGCGGCGCTCCGCTTGGCAGCGAATAAGGCCTGAATAAAGGAGAAGCAATACCATGATCAAGTTCGAGGAGCTGATGACCCTGGCGGTCAACCGAAAGGGCGGTCTCAAAGCGGTGGAGGCGGCGCTGCCGGAAGTGAAAACCCCGGCGCAATTGCGTAAACCGGACGATGCCTTTTACTTCTCCGCCATGACCCGCCGCGTATTCCGGGCCGGTCTTACCCACAGTCTGGTGGACGCCAAATGGCCGGTTTTCGAGCAGGCGTTCTTTGGCTTTGACCCGGAAAAACTGGTGCTGATGCCCGATACCATGCTGGAAGAACGCATGCAGGACACCCGTCTGATCCGGCACTGGGGCAAGATGAAGGCGATTCGCCACAACGCGCAATTGGTGTTGGATCTGCGCAAGGAATACGGCGGAGTGGGGCGCTGGCTGGCCGGCTGGCCCGAGGAGGACACCGTCGGCATGTGGCAGTTGTTGAAGAAGCGCGGTAAGCAACTCGGCGGCAATTCCGGCGCCGCTTTTCTGCGCATGGTCGGCCGCGACACCTGGTACCCCACCAACGATGTCATCGCCGTGCTCAAGTCCCATCGCATCATCGACAAGCCGCCGGTCAGCCAGCGCGATCAGGCCGCCGCCCAGGCCGCGTTCAATCAGTGGCAAAAGGAATCCGGCCGGCCCCAGGCGCACATCAGCAAGATCCTGGCCTTCACCGTGGGCTAGGGTGAACAGGCCCTGCCAAAGTAAAGATCGCAAACCCGAGAAGAACACTTTGACTTTTGCGCATCGGAGCGCGACCATAAATGAGAATAATTCTGCTTTCTTTCGGGCTCCTTATCTCATGACCAGAACCCTTCAGCGCTGGCTGGGCGCTTTCGTTGTACTGTTTTTGCTGTCATCCCTGGCTCAGGCCGCCTCCCAGACCGCTTTGGTGCAATTGGTGGAATACGTTGGCGCCGATTACATCAATGCCGTGCAGGACGGCACCATCGTCAGCGACGAAGAATACGTGGAGATGGAAGAGTTCTCCCGTCTGCTGCATGAAGGGATCGGTCAGCTGGACGATGTGGAAGGCCGGGACACTCTGCTGGAGCAGGCCGCCGCACTGCAACAGGCGGTGGCGGACAAGGCGCCGGAGGCCGATGTGAAAGCCCTGGCCCAGTCCATACGCGGTACTCTGGTGGACGTCTACGGCATCCCGGTGATGCCCAAGGCGGCGCCGGATATGGCGCGGGCCGCGGAAGTTTATCAAAGCACCTGTGCCCTGTGTCACGGCCAGGAAGGGCGTGGTGATGGCCCCGCCGGTGCCGCGCTGGAGCCGGCGCCCACCGATTTCCATGAACTGGCCCGCTATGAAGGCCGTTCTCTGCTGGGGCTGTACACCACCATCACCGGCGGTGTGGAAGGCACCGGCATGGCCGCCTATGAAGAGACCCTGAGTGAAGCCGACCGTTGGGCGCTGGCCTTCTATGTCGGCAGCATGGCGGTGACCCCGGAGATGGCCGCCAGCGGCAAGACCGCGATCAACAATGAGCGGGAACTGAAAACCGCGCTGACCCTGGACGCGGTGATCGCCAAGGCGCCGGAAGACGTGCGCAATCAGCTGGGTGACCAGGCCTATGACGCCGCCGGCTACCTGCGTACCGAGCCCCAGGCGCTGTTCAGCCAGAACCGCTTCATCGAGATCAGCGACGGTAAATTGTCGGAAGCCGAGCAGGCCTATGCCGCTGGCGATACCGGCGCTGCCCGCGCCGCCGCGTTGTCCGCTTACCTGGACGGCTTCGAAATGATCGAGCAGCAGCTCTCCGCCGTGGACCCGGCCGTCATGCGCGGTATCGAACGCCGCTTCATGGCCGTGCGCGAAGGCATCGAGCGGGGCATGCCGCAAGCGGAAGTCAGCGACCGGGTGGCCCAGGCCCGTGCCGGGCTGCAGGAGGCGGAAGACATTCTCAGCGGCGATGGTCTGAGCGCCGCCGCTACCTTCTCCGCCAGTTTCTTCATCCTGTTCCGGGAAGGTCTGGAGGCGCTGCTGATCATCGCCGCTTTGCTGACCTTCACCCGCAAGGCCGACGCCAAGACCGCCACCCGCTACATTCATTACGGCTGGATTCTGGCGCTGGCGGCCGGTGTCGCCACCTGGTACCTGGCGTCCACGCTGATCAACCTGAGCGGCGCCACCCGGGAAATCACCGAAGGCGTGGCCGGACTCGCCGCCGCCGTGATTCTGTTCTACGTCGGATTCTGGATGCACAACCACAGCCAGAGCCAGAAGTGGCTGGGCTACATCAAGAACAAGGTGGACAGCGCCCTGGATGGCGGCACGGTATGGGCCCTGGCGGTGGTATCGTTCATCTCGGTGTACCGAGAGATGTTCGAAACCATCCTGTTCTACCAGGCGCTGTGGACCCAGGTGACCGCGGCGACCCAGTCCTACCTGTTCTATGGTTTTGGTGCCGCCGTGGTGGCCCTGGCCGTGGTCTGTGTGTTGATCTTCCGCATCGGCATGAAGCTGCCGCTGGGGCTGTTCTTCAAGGCCACCAGTCTGATCCTGCTGGTGCTGTCGGTGATCCTGCTCGGCAAGGGCGTGGCCGCGCTGCAGGAAGCCGGCATCCTCAATGCCCGCTACCTGCCGCTGCCCACCATTGAATGGCTGGGCTTCTTCCCCACCGTCCAGGGGGCACTGGCCCAGGCGGCGGCCATCGTGCTGGCGGTGCTGATGTGGCTGCGCAGCCGGGGACAGGTGAAAAGTAGCTGAAAAAAGCAGAGAAAAGTTAATAGTGAATAAGTAACAGCCAAAAACGCGGCCCATGGTGTTTCCTCGGGCCGCGTTTTGTTTGTGGAGCGAGTGGGATCGAGCCGCTGTGGGAAGCTTGCTCGCAAGCGAATTCAGCAACGGCGGTGAA
>NZ_AQPF01000045.1:0-31951 GCF_009846745.1 Alcanivorax xiamenensis
TCCGCAACGCCCGCAGCCCCGGGTTTTGACTCTAGCGTCAGGCGTCCGGCGTCTGGCCGTTTTCCTACTGGTAAGAACCTTCCCGGATTCTTATGCTCTAAGCCTCACTCACTTGTTTTTGGTTAACGGGACGGATCATGGCGAATCAGCGGCAGCAACTGGAGCAGTGGACCACCGTGGTGGCGGACACCGGCGATATGGAGATGATCGCCGCCCTCGCCCCCTGTGACGCCACCACCAATCCCTCTTTACTGCTGGCGGCGGCGCGGGACAGCCGCTATCAGTCCCTTCTCACCCAGGCCCGGAGCTTGGCCACGGAAATGGGCCGCGGCCACGACCTGACCTGGTGCAGTGACGCCTACGCCTGCCTCGCCGGGCAAGCGGTGCTGGAGCACGTTCCAGGGCTGGTTTCCACCGAGGTCGACGCCCGCCTGTCCTTTGACACCCGCGCCACGGTGGAGCGGGCGCGGCGGCTGATGGCGCTGTACCGGGAACTGGATGTGGACCCGGATCGCATCCTGATCAAAATCGCCGCCACCTGGGAGGGCATCGAGGCCGCCCGTATCCTCGAAGAGGAAGGGACTCGCTGCAACCTGACCCTGGTGTTCTCTCTGGCCCAGGCCCTGGCCGCCGCCGAGGCCGGCACCACGCTGATCTCCCCGTTCGTTGGCCGGATCCAGGACTGGCACGTCAAACGCGGCCTCGACATCCAGCACATCGACGACGATCCCGGCGTACAGTCGGTATGCGGTATTTTCCGTACCCTCAAGGCACGCGGGCTGGAAACCATCGTCATGGGCGCCAGCTTCCGCAACGCCGATCAAATCCGCGCCCTGGCCGGCTGTGACCGTCTCACCATCAGCCCGGCCCTGCTGGAAACCCTGGCCGCCGACGAGAACCCGTTGACCCAGGCTCTGGACGCCGCCGACGTGGAACCGGACGAAGACTGGACACCGATCAACGAGGCGGATTTTCGCTGGGCGCTGAATCAGGACCCCATGGCCAACGACCTGCTCACCGACGGCATCCGCCGCTTCGCCGCGGATCAGGTCGCGCTGGAAACTTTGCTAAGCGAGGAGGAACGTGCCGCGTGAACTGGATTGCCCGCCTGTTCGAACCCCACACCACCCGGGAACCGGTAACGGAGCTGGATTTACACCGGGCCGCCGCCGCCCTGCTGCTGGAAGTGGCACGCACTGACGGCCAGATTGACGAGCGTGAAAAACAAAGTCTGTTCAAGGCGGTGCGCCAGCGCTGGCAATTGGACAGCGACGAACTGGAAGAGATTGTCGCCGAGCTGCATGAGAGGGTGGAAGGCGCCACCGATCTGTATGAGTTCACCAGCCCGTTGCGCGAGCATTGGGGGCCGGAACCCCGGGCCCGTCTGATCGAGGACATGTGGGCCGTGGCCGCCGCCGATGGTAAAGCGGACGTGCACGAAGAGCACCTGATCCGCCGGGTGGCGGACCTGCTCTACGTTTCTCACGGCGATTATATTCGAGCCAAACTCGCCGCCACCGGCGAACAGTGACCCTCGCGGATCACCATTGCGGTTCCGACTCCGCCCCCTGCTCCTCTGACGGCGCCGTTTGTCCTTCGGCTTTCGGTGCCGGTCCCGGCACCCGGCTCAGTCCTTCCCCCTTCATGCGCTGAGTGATGTAGAAATTACGCAGGAAGGTGTAACGGTCGCCGATGATGTTGCGCTCCAGATCAAGCAGATCGGCCCGCAGATCCACCGCGTACACCGCGCTGAAGATGAGACGATCGGTGGTGTCCTCAAGCAAATAGTGAGACAGCCGCATATAGTCTTCCGGCCAGATAGTGGCGGCGTCCCGAACGGTGGACGGGCCAAACAGCGGCAATACCAGATAAGGACCGGAGTCAACGCCCCAGCGCGCCAGCGTCAGACCCAGGTCGGTCTTATGTTTCGGAATGTCCAGTTCCGACGCCACGTCAAACAGGCCGGCCAATCCGAGCGTGGTATTCACCGAGAAGCGGCCGAAATTGTCCCGCGCCTGTCCCCAGCGCCACTGGAGCACGTTATTCAAGCCGCTGCGAAAATCCTGCAGGTTGGCGAAAAAACGTGTGAAGGTATCGTCCAGCCATTGCGGAGTAATGAATCGATAGCCCTTGGCCGCCGGCTTCAGCGCGTAGCGATCCACGAACTCGTTGAAGCCGAACATTTTGCGGTTGAAGCCCTCCCAGGGATCGATCTCCTCCCAGTCCATGGCAGGGCCGGCAAAGGGATCATCCAGGTCACCGGAACCGGAGGCGGCCCAGTCATCGCCACCGTCGCCCCAACCATCATCCACGGCCGGGGCGCTTTCCCCCCAATCGTCTCCGCCATCAGCGGCGGCGGACTGGGCGGACAAGGCAGCCGGAGCGTCATCAACGGCGCTTTCCACCGCGCCTTCCACATTACCGCGTTCAGCGTCGGCGGCACTCACCGCTTCCGGCGGCACCGACGGCGCCTGAGTTTCACTGGTATCCCGGGGCGTCTGCGCACACCCAACCACCAGGCCAGCGAAAGCCAGCAGAATCCATTTACGCACAAGCAATCCTCTGTTCGTTGGTGAGCGCATTATAGGCACGTCCGTGCTATCACTCCCAGGCTCCGATCACAGCTTCCTTCGCCGGAGAGCCATACCGGACGGGAGCGCAATTCAGCGTGCGCCCAGAATCACGTCCTTGCCGCGCAGCTGCTCCAGCAACTCAACGGCGAAACCCCGCAACGCACTCTGGTCGGCAAAGTTCAACTCTTCCGCCAGTATTGTCAACACAGCTTCGCCTCGCTCTTCGGGGCAGGCCGCCATCAATTGCAGCATGCGGGCGGTAGCGGGGTTCAATTCGGTGAAGTGGACCCGATCATCACGCCCCCGGTGAATAAGCAACCACACCGGTTCCGGCAGGGGCTGCTCAGGACGATAGTCCAGACCGATCCGGTGGACAGGGAAGCGGTAGCCTTGCAGCACATGCAGAGGATTGAGCACCGGCACCCCGGCGAGCAAATCGCCGCCGGGATCATAACCCCGTTCAGGGATCTCCTCGGTGGCGCTATCCAGCACCACCTCCATCCACTCGTAATGAGCCAGCTCCGCCAGATAAGGCGGATCCTCGGGATCCGGTTGATACTTCGTGGTCAGGAAAGCAACGAACTCTCCGGGAATTTCCAGAAAATAAGGGGAATTGCTGCGGTGAGAGTGAAAAAAGGCGCGCACCAGAGCCCGCCAGCGGACTTCCGGTAAAACGCCGTGCAGGACCGGGAAGCCCTGGCTCAGGATGCCATGCACATTATTGAAAAAGAGATCCCGGTATATCGCCAGACGACGCTCCTCCAGACCTTCCGGAGCGGCATGTTGGTCCGGATCGCGCAGATGGGCGGCGAAACGCTGTTGCACGGTAACCAGGTCCGGTCCGCTCATCCACAACTCCTGTCCGGTTTCCGGGCCCGGCTTTCCACTTGCCGCTGAGTTTCGCCAATGCGAGCCAACTCCGCGAACAGGGTCTGGTTGTCAGGGAAATTGAAATCCCGCTCCAACAACGTCGGCAGCACCCCGAAGCGTTGATAAGCGTGGTCCAGCAAGGCCCACACCGGCTCGATCACGGCACTGCCATGGGTATCCACCTTGAGATCCTCGGCCTCGTCGTAGTGACCGGCGATATGCACATAGCAGATCCGCTCACCGGGCAGACCGTCGATGAAACCATGGGGGTCGTAACCATGGTTAATGCCGTTTACATAGGCGTTATTGACGTCCAGCAACAGACCGCAGTCGGCCTCCTCGAGCACCGCGCGAATGAACGCCAGCTCGGTCATTTCCGCGGGACCGCCGGGTGGCGTGTAATAACTGACGTGCTCAATACCAATCGGGCGTTCAAGGAAGTCCTGCACCCGCCGGATACGATCGGCGACGTAACGCACCGCCTCACCGGTAAACGGCATCGGCATCAGATCATAAAGATGACCACCGTCGCTGCAGTAGCTCAAATGTTCGGTATAACAGCGGATTTGATGTTCATCGAGAAACCGTTTGACCGCGGCCAGCAACTCAAAATCCAGCGGATGGGGGCCACCCAGGGACAGGCTCAGACCGTGGCAAACGAACGGGAAGCGTTCAGTGAAACGACGGAATTCCCGGCCCAGGCGACCGCCCATGGGGATCCAGTTCTCCGGCGCCACTTCCATGAACTGGAACGGCACTTCCTGGCACTGCGAAAGCGGGCCCATCAGGGCCCGCCGCAATCCCAGGCCGGTTCCATCGACCGCGGCTCGGGATGTCATCGTCGGACTCCGGGATCAGGCGGCGCCGCCGCATTTCCCTTCGCCGCATTTCCCTTCGGCGCCCTTCTCCTCTTTCTCTCCGCAGCTGCCTTCCGCCTTTTTATCGCCACCACAGCGGCCTTCCGCATTCTTGTCGCCATGATTGTCGGCCAGTTGATAGCCACCACCCAGATCGGAAGTTGCAAACGGGTTTTCGACCGCCTGCGCGGTGACCGGCAAGGACATCGCGGAAGCAACGAAGGCCGCGCCCACGGTGGCCGCCAGAGGATTGAGTTTGCTCAATTTAGCCATGTTTCGTCTCCTGATTCGCTCGGTTAATGCGAAACCCCGCCGGACCGGAGGGTCCGGTTCATGGTTTCGACACTATAGTGATGCACGCCGGGAGTAAACGTTACATGAAGGACCTCGATAAACCGCTGGGAGCGAGCGGTGGTCACAAAAAATCGCCGGGAGCGATTTTTGACGTCGCCTTGGCGACGGCCCATAGGGTGACCGCCATGGACGGTGGTCACAAAAAGGCACATTGATTCGCTGCCAAGGCAGCTTCCCACGGAGAGCGCTACGGAGTCGTGGGAAGCTGCCTTGGCAGCGAATGCAACGCGAATTGATCTCTCCAGGCCCAAACCAGCAAGACAAGCCATGAGGTGGTGGCGTGTCTGTGTGTCAGCGGTCTTTAAACCGGATTACTATAACGCCGGTTCAGCTTGCGCATACCACCGATCCAGCGGTCGTAGTCCGCGGTCTTGTTGCGCATGTATTCCAATACTTCAGGGTGCGGCAGAACCAGGAAAGTTTCCTCCTGGATCGCTTTCAGGCAAGCCTGGGCCACCGGTTCCGGCTCCATCATGCCGTTGATACTGGCGACGCCATCTTCCTTGCCCTTGGTCATGGCGGTGCGCACCGCCTGCGGACACAGTACCGATACCTTGATGCCGTCATCGCCATAGGTCAGCGCCAGCCACTCGGCCAGCCCCACCGCGGCGTGTTTGGTCACCGCGTAGGGAGCGGACCCAACCTGGGACAATAGCCCGGCGGCGGAAGCCGTGTTGAGCAAATAGCCGCCGCCACGGGCGGTCATCCTCGGCACCAGGTGCCGTGCCGCATAGACATGGGCCATGACATTGATATCCCAGATTCTCTGCCACACGTCGTTGCTCACTTCCGGCCCGCCACGGGTGGAGATGCCCGCGTTTGAGCAAAACAGATCGATCGGCCCTTCGCTGGCTTCCACCTCTTCGATCAACGCCTGGATCTCACTTTCCTCGGCCACATTGACCCGCCGGCCGATGCCGCCGATGGTGTCGGCGGTGGCCTGGGCGCCTTCGCCATCCAGGTCGGCGCAGACCACACGCTTGGCGCCGGCCTCGGCGAAACACTGCGCCAGCGCGCGGCCGATACCACCGGCGGCGCCGGTGACCACGACTATCCGGTCTTTAATATCCATGAATTTCTCCTGTTTCTGTTAAGACGCCGGACGCCGATAATGCGAAACCCACCCCAACACCCCTGCAAGCACTAAAAGCGCTTATTTATGACCGCCGTCCATGGCGGTCACCCTTCGGGCCGTCGCACAGCAACGTTAAAAATTGCTCCCGGCAATTTTTTATTTCCGCAATGCCCGCAGCCCCGGGTTTTGACTTTAGCGTCAGGCGTCAGGCGTCAGGCGTATTTCAGGCCCACATATGCGTACCGCCACAGACGGTCAGCGCCTGCCCGGTCATATACCGGCTGGCATCCGAGGCAAGGAACACCGACAGACCACTGAAATCCTCCGGCTCCCCCAAGCGACGCAGAGGAATCTGCGAATTGGCGCGGGCTTCCGCTTCCGGGTTGTCCCACAGTGCCTTGGCGAAATCAGTGCGTACCAGTCCCGGACAAATGGCGTTGGCACGGATGCCTTGGGGGCCATATTCCAACGCCAGATTACGAACCAGACCGATCAGCGCCAATTTGGACGTGCCGTACAAACCCAGCGTATCGGAAGGTTTGTAGGCACCGACACTGGCGGTAAACATCATCGAACCGTTGCCCTTCTCGATCATGTCCGGAACCACCAGGCGCGCCAGCCAGAGATTGGCCTGTACGTTGGTTTTCATAGTCTTTTCGTAGGCGTCGTCGGGAATCTCGGAAATCTTGCCGTAGAAAATATTGACCCCGGCATTGCCGACCAGAATGTCCACCGGCCCGGCAAGCTGGTGGGTTTTTTCCACCAGCGCTTCCAGTTCTTCCTTGCGGCCGGCATTGGCCGCCACCGCATGCACCCGTTCCGTGCCCACCGCCTGATTGATATCAGCGGCGGCCTGGTCGAGGGTCTCCTGCTTGCGCGCGGAGATCACCACGGTGGCGCCGTGGGCGGCGAGGGCCTGCGCCATCGCCTTGCCCATGCCCTTGGAGGCGCCGGTCATCAGCGCCACCTTGCCGCTCAGGTCGAAGAGTGAGGTATCGACCATGGCATCAGCCCCCGGATTGGTTGTAGCGGGTAACCTCGTTACGGGCGATGACGTTGTGATGCACTTCATCCGGGCCATCGGCGAAACGCAGGGTACGCTGCTGCATGTACATTTCAGACAGCGGAGACCATTGGCTGATACCTGTGGCACCGTGGATCTGCATGGCCTGATCGATGATCTGGCAGCACTTCTCCGGCACCATCGCTTTCGCCATGGAAACCCAGATCCGCGCTTCCTTATTCCCCATCACGTCCATCGCCTTGGCTGCTTTGAGGACCATCATGCGCATCGCTTCGATTTCAATGCGGGCGCGGGAAATGGTTTCCATGTTCTTGCCCAGGTCGATGATCTTCTTGCCGAAGGCTTCGCGGTTGAGACCGCGTTCCATCATCAGGTCCAGGGCCTTCTCCGCCGAGCCAATGGAACGCATGCAGTGGTGAATCCGGCCCGGGCCGAGACGGACCTGGGAAATCTCAAAACCACGGCCCTCGCCCCACAGGATGTTCTCCTTGGGTACCCGTACGTTCTCCAGCTTGATATGCATGTGGCCATGGGGGGCGTGGTCGTGACCGAACACGCACATCGGACCGATGATGTTCACCCCGGGGGTGTCCATGGGCACCAGAATCTGAGACTGCTGACGGAACGTGGGCGCGTCGGGGCTGGTTTTGACCATACAGATCATGATCTTGCAGCGCGGATCGCCGGCGCCGGAAATGTAGTACTTCTCGCCGTTGATGACCCACTCGTCGCCGTCCAGTACCGCGCTGGTTTCGATGTTGCGGGCATCGGAAGACGCCACTTTCGGTTCAGTCATGCCGAAACAGGAGCGAATCTCGCCGTTGAGCAGCGGCTTGAGCCACTTCTCTTTCTGTTCCGGAGTACCAACACGCTCGAGCACTTCCATGTTGCCGGTATCCGGCGCGGAACAGTTCAGGGTCTGTGACGCCAGCGGGTTCTTGCCCAGCTCGAAAGCAATGTAAGCGTAATCAAGGTTGGACAGGCCTTCCCCGGTTTCCGCGTTGGGCAGGAAAAAGTTCCACAGGCCATTGGCCTTGGCTTTGCTTTTGGCTTGCTCCAACAGTTCCAACTGGCCCGGCGCATAACTGAAGCGCTCGGCGCGACCTTCACCCAGACGGTGGTATTCCTCGGTGATTGGATCAACATTCTCACGAATATGTTGTTTCACCGCGTCCAGCAGCGGCTGCGCCTCTTCGGACATGGCGAGATTGTTCAGATTGGTATCGTTACCCATGGTTTTACTCCTCGATGTAAGAGAGACTGTTTACGATCTATTCACCGCCGCGCCGGCCTTTGCCTTTGCCCCACCAGAGCCTGCAGTCCGCGACGCCGCCTGGCGGGGTTCCAGCAGCAACGCGGTGGCGAATAGCGCGCAAACAGGCTCTCAGCGGTTCTTCCACTGTGGTGGGCGCTTTTCCACGAAGGCGTTGACGCCTTCCTTGAAGTCCTCGGTATGACGTAAGTCCTCGATCACCTCGCGGCTGTACGCCAGACTTTCCCGCAGACGTTCCAGTTCATCCAGATGATTGAGAACCCGCTTGGTCGCCTTCACCGATGACGGCGATACGGCACAAATTTCCTCGGCCTTCGCCAGGGCCGCGTCCATCAGCTCGTTTTGCGGATAGACCGCATTGACGAAGCCCAGCGCCTTGCCCTCGACGGCGCTCGCCTGACGGCCGGACAGCATCATCTCCACCGCCTGCTTGCGGCCGATCTGTCGACTCAGGCGCTGCACGCCGCCGGCGGCGGCGAACAAGCCGACCTTGACCTCCGGCAAAGCAAAGCGGGCGGTGTCGGCGGCCAGCAGAATGTCACAACACAAGGCGGTTTCGAATCCTCCGCCCATGGCAAACCCGTTCACCGCGGCAATCAGCGGCTTTTCCAGATCAAAGCGTGTTGACAGGCCGGCGAACCCGGTGGGCGGTGGCGTGCCCTTGCCCCCCTGGGCGGTGTACTTGAGATCGTTACCGGCGGAGAACGCCTTCTCGCCGGCACCGGTGAGCACCGCCACCCACAGATCATCGTCGGCGGCAAAGTCATCCCACACCCGGGACATCTCATTGTGCATGGGCGCGTGTACCGCGTTGTACACTTCCGGCCGGTTCATGGTGACGATCAGAATCGGACCCCGGCGTTCGGTTTTAACGAATTCATAACCCATATCAGTTTCCTTGCGCGGCGCTTGCCGCCGTATTTTTGTTGGTATCAGGCTTGTCGGTATCGGCGACGTTGCCAGTGTCCGGCTTACCCGGATCCAGCCTGGCCAGACAGGCGGCGCGAATCGCGCGCCGGTCGATCTTGTCGGTGGCGCCACGGGCGAGAGGACCGTCCTGCCACCAGAACCGCTCGGGCACCTTGAAGTGGGCAAGGTGTTCAGCGACACAGGCTTTCAATTCCGCTTCACCCACCCCGCTTCCACTCTTGAGTACCACCATGGCGCCGACGATCTCACCCAGACGCTCATCCGGGACCGAGAAGGCGCAGGCTTCCACGACCTCCGGGTGCTGATACAAAGCGTCCTCCACCTCCAGGCAGGCGATGTTCTCGCCACCACGAATAATGATGTCCTTTTTGCGATCGACGATATAAACCAGCCCGTCCTCATTCGCCCGGGCCATGTCACCGGTATACAGCCAGCCGTCCCGCATCGCCGCGGCGGTGGCTTCCGGCTGGTTCAGATAGCAGCGCATGTTGGCGGCGCTGCGTACCAGCAACTCCCCCACCTCGCCCGGCGGCAACGGGCGGTCCTGCTCATCGACAATACGCATCTCTTGCAACGGCGGCGTCAGGCGGCCGGCCGCTTCCGGGTTTTCCACATAGGGGGCGCCGGAAATAATGATGCCGAGCGCGTTGGTCTCGGTCATGCCCCAACCGGAAGCGATGCTGGCGGCGGGAAAGGCATCGGCCAGCCGTCCCACCTGGGCAGCCGGGCGTTTGGCACCGCCACCGCCGATGAACTCCAGCGACGGCAACGGCTGCTTCAGCCGGCGGGCGGTTTCCATCAGCTCCGCGGACTGGGTCGGAACGCCGACAAAACGGGTTACCTGTTCGGCGTTGATAACGCGGATTGCCTCTTCGGGATCCCACTTGTACATCAAATTCAGAGTGGCGCCGGCGGCGAGCCCCTGGATCAGATTCGAATTCAGCGCCGTGACATGAAACAGAGGCGTCACCACCAACGAACAGGGAGGTCGCGTCGAGGCCGGCGCGTCCGGATCCATCAGCGCCGGCAGCAACCGCAACATGATCAGCGAATAGACCGCCGAGACCAGCCCCCGATGGGTCAGCACCACGCCCTTGGGACGACCGGTGGAACCCGACGAGTACAGCACCGCGAAGTCGTCATCGGTGGCGATCGGCACTGTCGGCCAGGACGCCCGCGTCGCCCCTGCCAGCAAATCCGAATAGTTGTGTTCGCCTTTCACATCACGAACCGCGAACAGCGTCAGCCCCAGACGTTGCGCGAACGGTTCGATACGTTGATAGCGATCGTGGTCGGCGAACACCATCCTCGCACCGCAGTCCTCCAGCGCGAACGCCAATTCTTCACCGGACCACCAGGCGTTCATCGGCACCACCACCGCGCCAATCGCGGTAATCGCCAGTAGCAACAGCGGAAATTCCGGATAGTTGCGCATCGCCAGAGCCACCCGCTCGCCGGGCTGGACACCCAAATCGGCAAGTGCCCCGGCGAGGCGATTGACTTCGTCGACCAGACGCGGGTAATCCCAGCGCTCGTCACGATAAATCAGCACATCACGCTCACCGTAAACCGATTCCACCGATTGCAGCACTTCACGTAAATGCGCCGGCGCGTTGGCGAAAACCGGATACCGTTGTCCCCGAATGTCTGTTTCGGTCACGGCGAAACGGGGATCCGTGGCGGTAATGTGGGCCACCGCCTGCTCCAGGGTCAGCGCCGATGCCGGATCATCGGCCACCGACGCGCCCTGGGCGGCGATCTGCTTGTTGTCCCATTCTGACATTTCTTGTTCTCCCGGCCCGTCAACGTCTCACGCCACTGCGCGGGCTGACGTTTGTCAGGCAAACGCTACGGCGGATCGGAAGGTGATGTCAAGCCGGAGCCGAAGATTCGTTCAAACACATTGACCCGGGCGCCGCTGGTTCCTAGTATTTTCATCCTGACAAACGTCAGCCATAACTAATTTGAGAGCTGTTCAAGGGCTTATTCGGCGGCGCACCAAGCCGATTTCAGGGCGCCACCAGCCTGATCATGCCTCCCCCCGGGGCCGGGCGAGGCCGATACGAATGAAGCCAATTCGAGCAGATGGCTTTTATCTGAGAGACATGGATATGAATAACAACGCCACCACCACGGGACCGCAACTGGTCTCGCCTTTGCCCGCCCACCGCATCGATGCCGATGCGCTGGCCAACTGGTTGCGAGCCGCCCTGCCGGAAGCCGTTGACGGGCTTACCGTGGAGCAATTCCAAGGCGGCATGTCCAATCCCACTTATTTGATCAGCACCGCCAGCGGCAAGCGTTATGTGCTGCGCAAGAAACCGCCGGGCAAACTGCTGCCCAAAGCCCACGCCGTGGATCGCGAACACGCCGTCATGCACGCGCTGGCGGACACCGGCGTGCCGGTACCCCGTATGCTGGCCTACTGCGAAGACGCCAGCGTGATCGGCGCCGAATTTTTTGTCATGGAATTCATCGAAGGCCGGATCGTGCCTCCGCCGTCAATGGACCCGATTCCACGAGATCAGCGCCCGGCCACCGCCTTCGCGCTGATCGACACGCTGGCACAGCTGCACGGCGTGGACTGGCAGGCGGTGGGTCTGGAACGTTTCGGCCGGCCGGAAGGTTATTTGAAGCGCCAGACCAGCCGCTGGGCAACACAATACGAAGGTGCCAAGTCCGCCTTGCCGGCGGATTTCGATTACTCACAAATGGACTGGTTGCGTGACTGGCTCCTGGAACACACCGATACCAGCGTGAAGGACGAAACCACCATCGTTCATGGTGACTTCCGCCTTGGCAATACCATCCTGCACCCTACCGAGCCCCGGATCATCGCCGTACTCGATTGGGAACTCTCCACCCTTGGTCATCCACTGGCGGACCTGTCCTATCTCTGCATGCCCTACCACCTGCCGACGGACCTGCCCAACACCAAGGACTTGCTGCAAGCGGGACTGCCACCGGAACAACAGATGCTGGAACGCTACTGTGAACGTACCGGGCGCGATGGCATTCCCGAGTGGCCGATCTACATGGCGTTTTCCTTCTTCCGCAGCGCCGCCATCATCCAGGGGGTGGCCGCGCGCGCCGCCCAGGGGAACGCCAGCAGTGCCAGCGCCGACCCGGAACGTGATGGCGCCCGTGCCCGGCGGGTAGCGGAAGTAGGCGCCGAAATCGCCCGTTCACTGGGCTGATACGGCAGCTCCCGGGTCGTACCGGAACCGCCCACGTGCCACTCATCCGCACGCGGGCGGCCGTATACGGAGCACCCCGGCCCATCATCCGGCCATCGAACAACACCAGATCATCAAGATACCGATTATTAAAAAATAAAGGAGTGTCCCATGAAGCTATGCACCAGGAGCAGCGTGCTGGTCCCCGTTCTGTCCATCACCATGTTGGCATCCGGCACCGTCAGTGCCGCACAGGACAACGCCGACTTCGAATGGCCCCGTTTATTGGTAATCGGCGCGGCGGGCACCTCTTCTTCAAGCTTTGCCTTTACCAACGGTTGGGCTCCGGTTCTGCAAAAACAGGTCGGCTCGGTGGTGCGGGTAGTCCCCGAAGACAACGATTCCATGCGTTATCGCCGTCTTACCGAACGGCGTGATATCACCATCAGTTCCGTTTCTTCAGCGGACATGCGCTTTCAGATCGAGGGCATCGATGGTTATGCCGCCACCAGACCCGCCGCCCAGCGCGTGTTATGGCATGGCAATGACACTCCCTGGGGTTTTGTCACTTCCGGAGATTCCAAACTGCAATCCCTGGAAGACCTGAAAAAGGGAGGCTACCGTGTCGCCAAAGGGGTTTTCGCTCCCGCCATGGTGACCGCGGTCGCGGATGCGCTACCCGCTTTCATCGGTCTGTCAGACGCCGACGCGAAAAAGGCTCTAAGCTACGTTCCCGTTAGCAGCTATGCGGAAAACTGCCGTTCCGTGGTTGAGGGCAAAGCGGACGTTGCCTATTGCTCCCCGGTCAGTTCCGTACTCTCGGAAATGGAAGGCGCCCCCGGCGGTATCCGCTGGCTGCCGATGAACCAGGACAATCAGGAAGGCTGGGCCCAGTATCTGAAGCACAGGCCAATGGTGACCCCCTCAAAAATGGAAATGGGCGTTTCCAGTGCTCGCGGTGTGGAGGGTTCCACCTCCAACTTTGTCTACGCGGTGCCCGCGGATACCGATGAGGAATTCGCCTATCAGATGGCCAAGTGGTTCCATCAGTCCTACGACACCTATAAAGGGACTCATCCATTGGCAGCGAGGATGTCCTTGGAACAGTTCCGCCTGTACCTCGACCGCTCTCCGTTGCCGGTTCACGAGGGCACCGTCAAATATTTGCGCGAAATCGGTGCCTGGAGCGAACAGGATGACGCCTGGAATGAACAGGCGAAAAACAAGATGGATCAATGGGTACAGGCTCGACAGACGGCAATGACGGAAGCCGCCAAGGCCGGCGTAAAAATGGATTTCCAGAACCAGGCCTTCCTCGACATCCTGAATCAGCACACGCGGAACCTCGAGGGCTTCAAATCCCGTCTATAGCCCGCAGTATTCCGGTACCGGCCGGCCCCTGAGCCGGTACCGTCAGCATTTTCGCCATTCCGGAATTCTCCGGCAAAACAAATACCCCGCTCACTTTTCCCAGGGCGCGACGGAATATCGCGTCACGGTTTCCCTGATCCGCCCCCTTTTTTGCAAGCCCGTTAAAACCCAACAAGGGTCAAACTGCATGACCTTTATTCGAAAGTTCTTTAAGAAATCTTGGAAAAACAGCCATTTTATAACTTGAAATATGGATTAGCGGCAGTTTAACCTGACAATCGTCAGGGGGCGAATGAAGGCCTCGCGAACCAAGGCCCCAAAGCAGCAGGCCCCTGACATATAAAATCGGCTGTACCTCGGGAGAGCAAATCGGACAAGAGGCTGACCAAGCGCCGGATAATCGAAAAATTTTCATTCGGAAACGTGTGAACCATTAGAGAACAATAAGGAGTCACTCATGAAACTTCGAACCCTGAGCGGGGTTATCGTCCCTGCCCTGTCCGCTGCGGCACTGCTGGCATCTTCCGCCACCTTAGCCGACGACACCAATTTCGAATGGCCAAGACTGTTGGTGGTGGCAACGCCCGGTACCGGTTCCGCCAGCTTTGCCTCAACCAATGGTTGGACACCGGTACTGCAAAAAGAGGTGGGCTCCGTTGCCCGGGTGGTCCCCGAGGACAATGAATCAATGCGCTATCGGCGCCTGACCGACCGCCGTGATGTTGCGATCAGCTCCGTCTCCGCCGCCGAAATGCGCTTCCAGATTGAAGGGATCGGCGGCTATGCGTCCACCAAGCCGGTCGCGCAACGGGTACTCTGGCATCACAACGATACCCCCTGGGGCTATGTAGTCTCCGGTGACTCCGACTTACAATCCCTCGAGGATCTCAAGAAAGGCGGCTATCGTGTCGCCAAAGGTATGTTTTCGCCGCCCATGATTGCCGCCGTCACCGGCGCTCTGCCGGCGTTCATCGGACTCTCCGAAGCTGAAGCGGAAAAAACGCTCACCTATATTCCCGCCAGCAGTTATGCGGAAAACTGCCGCTCCGTGGTGGAAGGCAAAGCCGATGTGGCCTACTGCGCGCCCGTCAGTTCAGTGCTGTCGGAAATGGAGGGGGCCCCCGGCGGCATCCGCTGGTTGCCGCTATCCCGTGACAACAAGGCCGGCTGGGATGGCTATCTGAATCACCGGCCGATGTTGATCCCCACCGAAATTGAACTGGGTGTCTCCACCGCCCGTGGCGTGGACGGCGCGACGTCCAACTTCGTCTACTCAGTGCCGGCGGACGCGGATGAAGACTTCGCCTACCACATGGCCAAGTGGTTCCATGAATCCTACGACGGCTATAAGGGTTCCCATCCCATGGCCGCGCGCATGTCCCTTCAGCAATTCCGCGCCTACCTGGACCGCAGCCCCCTGCCGGTTCACCCCGGCACAGTGAAATACCTGCGTGAAATCGGCGCCTGGACGGAACAGGATGATACCTGGAACAAGGCCGCGGAGGAGCGCATGGATCAATGGCTGCAAGCCCGCCAGGCCGCCATGGACGAAGCTCGCAAAGCCGGTGTGAAAATCGAATTCCAGAATCAGGCGTTCCTGGACATCCTCGATAAACATACACAGGACCTCGAAGGCTTCAAGTCCCGCCTGTAACACCACGACGGTACCGGCTCGCACCACGCGGCCGGTACCACTCCCCTACCCTTTCACTCACGTGTTTGCTTGAGCGGAACCTCATGAACGAGATTACCTCACCGCCGGAAGACAACGCGCCGCAAGGCGAAGCCACCCGTTTAGGCGACTTGTATTCCTGGCAAAGTCTGCTATTCGTACTGCTCAGCGTCGGTGGCCTGGCCATCGGTCTGATCTATATATTCGGCTTCACCTGGAATGGCGAGCGACTGTTGGAAGGTCAGTACTACTGGCTGTTTATCGGTCTGTTCGTATCCGCCGCTTTCATCGCCCTGCCGGCCCGCAAGGGGCAAAACACCATCCCATTCTATGATTTGATTGCCGCGGCCTTGTCTCTGGGCATCAGTTTCTACTTTTCGCATTACGCCTGGGATATGGTCCAGTCAGGTTGGAACAACGTGACACTCGGCGCGGTGATGTGGTTGCTGATGCTGGAAGTTGCCCGCCGCAGCGGGGGGTTGCCCTTCCTTCTGGTGGTGCTGGTCCTCGGCCTCTACCCACTGGTCGCTGATCGCCTGCCCGGCCTGTTGATGGGGATTCCCTACGATTTTGATCGCATGATCGAAGCCCATATCTTCCGTGCCGAAGGTATGATGGGCATTACCACCAAGATCGTGGCGGAAATCATTCTCGGCTTTCTGGTGTTCGCCGGCGTGCTCATCGCCACTGGTGGCGGCGCCTTCTTTATCGACCTGGCCAACGCCGGTTTTGGCCGCTACCGTGGCGGGCCAGCCAAGGTATCCGTGGTCGCCAGCGCCTTCTTCGGCAGCCTCTCCGGCTCTATCTTTTCCAACATCGCCGGTACCGGATCGATCACCATTCCGACCATGAAAAAAGTCGGCTATCCGCCTCATTACGCTGGCGCCATCGAAGCCTGCGCGTCCACCGGCGGTGTGCTGATGCCTCCTGTCATGGGAGCCATCGCGTTCGTCATGGCGATTACCATCGGAGTGGACTATGCCACCGTCATGGTGGCCGCGATCATTCCCTCTCTGTTGTTCTATTTCGGCCTGCTGCTACAAGTCGATGCCTACGCCGCCCGTGCCGGTCTGAAAGGCGTACCCCGCGATCAACTGCCATCGGCACGGGAGGTGCTGAAACGGGGCTGGCCGTTTATTTCGGTACTGGTGTTTCTGATCTGGGGCCTGCTCTACATGCGTTGGGAATACTATGCGCCCTGGTACGCCTGCGTTCTCATGGTGGCGCTCTCCTTCCTGCAGAAGGAAACCCGCATGACCCCGAGACGGCTGTATGAAACCCTGCGGCAAATTGGCGTGCTGGTGACACAAACCGCCGCCATCATTCTGCCGATTGCCTTCGTGGTCAGCGCGCTCACTATCACCGGCGTCACCGGCGCCCTCACCTCCGGTCTGGTCAGTCTCGGCGGCGGTAATATTTTTCTGATTATTTTCTTCGGTGTCCTGGCCTGCTTCGTCATGGGCATGGCCGGCCTCGCCATCGTCGCCTACATTTTCCTGGCGGTGACGCTGGCGCCGGCGATCATCGATGTCGGCGGTCTCAATACCATCGCGGTGCACTTCTTCATCGTCTATTACGCCATGCTATCGGTGATCACACCGCCGGTAGGCGCCGCCGCTTTCCTGGCCGCCACCATCGCCGGCGGCAAGCCGATGCAGACCTCCTTCACCGCCATGCGCCTGGGGGTGGTGATCTACTTCGTGCCCCTGTTTTTCCTGTTTCAACCAGCGCTGGTCCTACAGGGTGATCTGACACCGCTGATCTACGTGCTGCCGTCAATCATCATTGGCATCATGTTGATCTCCGGGGGGCTGGAGGGGTATCTGCTCGGCGCCGGCCGGGTGCGTCCCTGGCTGCGTTTTCCGCTGATCGCGGCGGGCTTCGCCTTCAGCTTCCCGGGACTGATGACCACCGTTATCGGCGGCGTCGCCTCGGCAGTGCTGGTGGCATTGGTCTGGAACGATAATCGCCGGCTGGCGCAGACCGCGTAATTCATCACCGCCAGAACCAAAGTGCCCGCGGCGATAATGCCGCGGGCACGGAAGGGGCTACGAAGCCACTGTGGGAAGCTTGCTTGCACGCGAATGGGCTTCCGACCCCAGAATTCGCTTGCAAGCAAGCTTCCCACAGCGGCGCTGTAGCGACCCACGATGGAGGGTAGTGCCGTTTTCCTTTAAATCGCGATAAAACACGTCACGCCAGTGTCAGGCGCTATCCTTGCCGGACGGATTGCCCATCGAATTTTCACGCGCCAGTTGATCCAGCATGGCCGCCACCCCGGCGGACACCGTGCGCAGGATGACCTCGTCATCCACTTCCTTGTTAAGCCAATCCCGCATCGGCGCGAACGCGCCGAGAAAAATAATCAGGTTCGCCAGCACCTCCGCGCGAGGATCCTCCTCGGACAACCTCGCCCGTTGACGTAAACGCGCGGCCAGTCCTTCAATTACCGCCCGGTCACGCGCGCGCATGGCACGGCGGTCATCCTCCTGCAGATAAGGCACCGAACGGTAGATCAGCAGTGTGCCCCGGCGCTTCTTGGTCCAGGTGTCCCGCAGATAATCCGCCACCGCGTCCGCGAACGGAGTGTCGCCGCTTTGATCCAGACGCTCAGCCAGGGTCGGCACATCCGGACGAAACCAAAGCTTGTTCAGCAAACGCCGCAGAATGTCGTTTTTATTGGCGATGTAGTCGTAAATACTGGCCTGGTTGACGCCGGAGCGGGCACAGATATCGCGGATCGTGGTGGAAGCAAATCCCTTCTCCAGAAACAGTTCCAGAGCGGCATCACAAATCTGATTGCGACGCGTCTCGATCAGTGTCGTATCCTGAACGCCATCAACCACGGCCTCCGCCAACTGCTCGCCGTTCGAGGTCTGCCTAGCGCCTCGTTTTTTATCCGCTGACAAGCGTTTTCTCCAATAGAAATGAGGGTTTTTCGAGGTTAGCACAGCGTCTCGGGAGGCGGAAGAAACAGTGGCGGGCAAGCCGCCACGCCCCTACAGCCCGGCCACACACAAATAACGGGTTTCCAGGAATTCATCGATGCCGTACACCGAGCCTTCACGGCCAATTCCCGATTCCTTGACACCACCAAAGGGCACCGTCTCCGAAACGAAACGCGGCGTGTTGACGCCGACCATGCCGTATTCGAGCTGCTCGTTGAGCCGGAAAATCCGCCCCAGGTCCCGAGTGTAGGCATAGGCCGCCAGTCCATAAGGGGTATCATTGGCGAGCCGGATGACCTCCTGTTCATCACTGAACCGATATACTGGCGCCACCGGGCCGAAGATCTCGGTATTGAACACCTTCATTGCCGGAGTGACATCGCCCAGAACGGTCAACGGATAGAAGGTTCCTCCCAAACCGGCATCACCGCCACCGCCGGTCACCACCGTGGCACCCGACGATACCGCGTCGTCCACCAGAGCCGACACCTTTTCAAACGCCGCCGGATTGATCAGTGGCCCCTGGGTCACGCCATCCCTGGTGCCCTCACCCAACACCAGCGTTCCCACCGCCCGGGCAAGCCGTTCCAGAAAAGCATCGTAGACGCGCTCGTGCACCATGATGCGATTGGCGCAGATGCAGGTCTGACCAGTGTTATAGAACTTGATGGCGATGGCGCCGGCCACCGCCTCGTCCAGATCCGCGTCCTCGAACACCAGGAACGGCGCGTTGCCGCCCAGTTCCAGGCTGACTTTCTTCACCGTGGCCGCGCACTGAGCCATCAACAACTTACCCACCGCCGTGGATCCGGTGAACGACAATTTGCGTACCCGAGGATTGGCGGTCAGTTCTCCACCCACTTCCGCGCCATGGGAAGCGGTAACCACGTTGAAGACACCCGCCGGCACCCCGGCCCGCTCCGCCAGCGTCGCCAACGCCAGTGCGGACAGCGGCGTGTCCTCGGCCGGCTTGAGCACCACGGTACAGCCGGCCGCGAGAGCCGGGGCCACTTTGCGGGTGACCATGGAGGACGGAAAATTCCACGGAGTGATCGCCGCCACCACACCGACCGGATAGCGCGTTGCCCATTCACGGCGGCTGTTGTCCGCTGGCGGCAGAATATCCCCCATCACCCGCATCGCTTCCGCGGCGAACCAATCGACGAAATTGGCACCGGAAAGCACCTCCGCCCGGGCTTCCGCCAATGGTTTGCCCTGCTCCAAGGTAAGCAGCAAGGCCAGGTCGTCGGCATTAGCAACGATCTCCTGATGCCAGCGACGCAGAATCGTCATGCGTTCCCTGGCCGATCGGCGGCGCCAATCGGTGAAGGCAGCGCCGGCCGCCTCCACCGCGGTGCGGGCATCAACGGCCCCCATATCCGGCACCTGCGTCAGTAGCTCGCCAGTGGCCGGATTCTTGACGTCAAAAGCAAGGCCGGATCGCGCGTCACACCAGACACCATCGATCAGTGACTGGTGACACAGCAAGGTCGAATCCTGAAGTTCAGCGGACATAGCCGTCTCCGTGGGTAGTCTGAACAGTACCGGCGGGCGGCCTCGACCAAGGTTAGTCAAGCCGGCCTACCGCGCGGTATATTTAATTTACTACGGAAAGCACCATGAGGAGTGTCATGAGTGGTGTCATGAGTGGTGGCACGGTGGAAATCGTCGCCACGGACGATAGCCCTGCCCGCCAACTTGCCGTATATGATGTACAGCATACAAATACCCTGTCGATGCGGCCAACCCGCGTGACCGGCCCCAAAGACGTTACTTACAAGGACGCCAGCCATGACTGCAGAACAACAAAACGGCGTATCGGACAGCCGCCGCTTCGAATTCCAGGAGTTCGGCGGGCCGATCGCACCGCAAAGCTACGAGCTGCCCGCTCCCGCCGGCAATGAAGTACTGCTCAAGGTCAACTACTGTGGGGTCTGCCACAGCGACGTTCATCTTCATGACGGCTATTTTGAATTGGGCGGCGACAAGCGACTGAACTTCGCCATGCCGTTGCCGCTTACCCTGGGCCACGAGGTCATCGGCACCGTGGTGGCGGTGGGCGATCAGGTCACCGGTGTCAAACCCGGCGATCAACGCCTGATCTATCCGTGGATCGGCTGTGGTAAGTGCGGCGCCTGCCAGAAAGGCGAGGAAAATCTGTGTGTCGCTCCCGCGCACCTGGGCGTGAACAAACCGGGCGGCTACGCTGACCATATTGTCGTGCCTCACCCCCGCTATCTGCTCGATATCAGTGGTCTTAACCCCGGTGACGCCGCCACCCTGGCCTGCTCCGGGCTGACCACCTTCTCCGCCATCAACAAAGTGCTGCCGCTGGCGGATGACCAGTGGATCGTGGTGATCGGTTGCGGCGGCCTGGGCCAGATGGCGCTGCGTATCCTTCAGGCCATGGGCATCGGCAACGTGATCGGTATCGACGTTTCCGAGGAGAAACGCCAGTTGGCCCAGGAAAGCGGTGCACGCCACGGTTTCGATCCGAATACGCCGAAGTTGAGCCGGGTGGTGGCGGAAACCTGTCCGGGCACGGTGCAGGCGGCCCTGGACTTCGTCGGCAATGAGCAGACCGCTCAATTGGCGTTGAGTCTTCTCGGCAAGGGCGGCAAATACGTACCGGTGGGTTTGCACGGTGGCGAACTGCGCTACCCATTGCCGATCATTACCAACAAAGCGGTAAGCATCATCGGCTCTTACGTGGGCACACTGAAGGAACTGGAAGACCTGGTGGTTTTCGCTAAGGAGAAGAACCTGCCCCCAATCCATATCGAGCACCGTCCGCTGGAAGGCGCCGCGCAAGCGGTGGAAGACCTGGAAAAAGGTCAGGTGGCGGGCCGGGTAATTCTGGACGCGGGGAGCTAAACGCCGGACGCCGGACGCCGGACGCCGGACGCGAAACAGCTTGGATTTTATCCTTTAAGCGTCAAGCGTCTGGCGTCAAGCGTCCCGCATTCTTTACTTCACCCGTTTGACCACCACGCTGCCGATGGAATAACCGGCGCCAAAGGAGCAGATCACCCCCTTGCTGTCCACCGGCAGGTCGGCGTTGTGCTTGTGAAAGGCAATAATGGAACCCGCCGAGCTGGTATTGGCGTACTCGTCCAGAATGACCGGCGCTTCCTCTTCGCTCGGGTCGCGCCCCAGCACCCGGCGGGCGATGAACTGGTTCATGCTCAGATTGGCCTGGTGCAGCCACATCCGACGCAGCTCTTCCACCGGCAGGTCCAGATCGCTCAAATGGCCGCTGATCTGCTCGGCCACCATGGGACAGACTTCCTTGAACACCTTGCGACCTTCCTGGCGGAACAGTTTATCGCGGGCGCCGATGCCGGACGGATCGGCCCGGTTCAGGAAACCGAAGTTATTGCGGATATTGTTGGAGAACCGGGTTTGCAGCCGGGTGCCGAGAATCTCCCAGCGGTTGTCACTGGTGGCGTCCTCGGCCCGCTCCACGATCACCGCGGTGGCCACGTCACCAAAGATGAAGTGGCAATCGCGATCCTGCCACGCCAGGTGACCGGAACAGATTTCCGGATTGACCATCAGCACGCGCCGGGCGGAGCCATTGCGCACCGCGTCCACCGCGGCCTGGATACCGAAGGTGGCGCTGGAACAGGCCACGTTCATGTCATAGCCCCAGCCATGCTCCATGCCCAATGCCTGCTGCACTTCCACCGCCATGGCCGGATAGGCGCGCTGCATATTGGAGCAGGCCACCAGCACGGCATCCAGATCGTCAGCTGTCAATTTGGCGTTCTCCAGTGCCTGACGGGCGGCGTTGACGGCGATTTCCGCCTGCACCGAGAGCTCGTCATCGGAGCGCTCGGGGATACTCGGGCACAACCGTTCGGGATCCAGGACCCCTTCCTTATCCAGCACATAGCGCTGTTTGATGCCCGAGGCTTTCTCGATGAACCCGGTGCTGGAAGGACTCAGAGCCTCCAGTTCACCGGCCTCGATGGCGGCAGCGTTGCTTTCGTTATAGAGCTGCACGTATTGGTTGAACGACGCCACCAGCTCGTCGTTGCTTATGGACTGCTGCGGGGTCCACAGTCCGGTTCCGCTGATCACTACGGATTGGGTCACTAACCTGTCCTCTCTGCAAAGGCGCATCGGGCGCCGCGACAGTAAATGATGTCATTATCCGGATTCAGCCCCGTGGGCGCAAAACCGATGTTTCGAAAGCGGGTTGATTACTCTCCCATCCGGGAACTTCGGACTATTCGCGGCCAAGGCCGCTTCCCACAAATTGCGCTGCGCAGCCGCTGTGGGAAGCTTGCTTGCAAGCGAATGGGCTCCAGGGGGCCCATTCAGCAGGCTTCCCACTGCCGGTTCAAGCGCTTGGCCGACACCGGCATACGGGTGCCCAAAGTCTGGGCGAACAGGCTCACCCGGTATTCTTCCAGCATCCAGCGGAACAGCGCCAGCGGTTCAGGCAAGCGCCACCGCGGCGTTTCCCCGGCCCGACGGCTGTACTTTTCCCAGAACGCCTCCAGTTCCGCCACCTGCGCCCGGTCACGCCCCAACTGCCCGCCCATCTTGTCAAGGCGTTGCTCGATGGCGCTCAGATATCGAGGGTACTCCGACAACCACTCGCCGGGCACGGACAACAGAAAATCCGTTTCGAACAACGTCGCGAGCTGCGTTTTCAAATCCCGATGGGCATGGGCCCAGGCCAGCGGAAACCCCTTTTCCAATCGAGTCATGATGCCGCGATAGCAGGCGAACACCTCGCCCCAGTGGCGAACAGCCCGTTCCGCCGCCGGTACGAAATCGCCACGGCCAGCATCCAGACGCTGGCGAAACGCACTCTGATCCCGCACTGGCTCGGCATGGAAGCGGAAGTGGTCCGCGGCGGTCCGCAACATCACCTGCTCCAGCGCCTGCCGCGCCATCGCACTCTTTTCGCTTTTCAGCTTTTGCCAGCCAACCGCCGTGCCGGCCTGCCGTTTCAGCGATTTGAGTTGATCCGGCAGCCGCAGCAGCACCAGACGGGCGCAACCATAACCATGGTGCCAGGCGGCCTCATCAGCGTCATCGAAATGCTCAAGCCGAACCCGGTCCTCCAGATCCCTCAGCCCCGGGTAGCGGCGCAGGACAATACCGCCGCGTTGCTGTTCATGACATGCCGGCACCGCGCCGAAATCCCATTCCCGGCTTTCCTGAGCAGGCGGCTCTTCCATCGCTTCGCCGGGTGCCGGCGTCCGGCCCCGCAGGCGTTGGCGCAGATCCGTCAGATCGCGGCCTTCCACCACCGCGTCATCGCGGTCCATCACACGCAAATTCATGCGCAGGTAATCCGGCAACTGATCCTCGCGCCATTCCTCCTGCTCCACCCTCACGCCGGCCATGCGTTGCAATTCCCGGGTCATCGCCGGCAGCAACGGCTGATCCGGTGTCAACGCTTCCATCAGCGCATTGACGTAATCCGGCACTGGCACGAAATGCCGGCGGCGCGACTTGGGCAGGCCACGCAACAGCGCCTCCAGTTTTTCCCGCAACAATCCCGGTACCAGCCAGGCCAACCGTTCTTCCGGAATCTGGTTCAATACCGCCAGCGGCACCACCAAGGTCACGCCATCGCGCTGCCCGGTGGGGTCGAAACTGTATTCCAACGGCAGGCGCATGGCGTCCACCGTCAGTTCATCGGGGAAAGCGTCACGCTGCCATTGCGGTGTGCGTGAGAGCAGCACGTCGTCGTCCATGATCAGAGCCTGACGTTCCGCTTCCGAAGCGTGCTTGCGGTACCAGGTCTCCAGGTGAGTGAGGGTATACAGCGATGCCGGCAACCGCTGGTCATAGAACTCGAAGCGGGTCTGCTCGTCGGCGAGAATGTCACGCCGGCGCAGCTTGTGCTCCATCTCCTCCAGCGTTTCCAACCGTTCCCGGTTGGCCTTGACGAAGGCCGGTTCACGACTGAGCTGCCCCGCCACCAGCCCTTCACGGATCATCAGTTCCCGCGCCAGCTCCGGCTCCATCGGGCCGTAATGCACCCGCCGTCCGGACGCCAGGATCAAGCCAAACAGATTGACCTGCTCCCGCGCCATCACACAGCCGCGCCGTTTCGACCAGTGCGGCTCATAATACTGACGTTTCACCAGATGGGCGGCTTCCGCCTCGATCCAGCCCGGTTCCACCCTGGCCACGCAACGGGCGAACAAGCGGCTGGTTTCCACCTGCTCCGCCGCCATCAGCCAGCGCGCTCCGTTCTTCTTGCCAGCGGATTTACTCAGCGCCGACCCCGGCCAGATCAGCGGTTTGCGATTGCGGGTGGAGAGCCACTCGCCCTCCTCGCCTCGCATCATCACGTTGCCCAGCAAGCCGCTGAGCAGCGAGCGGTGGATAGCCTCATGCTCGGCCGGGCTGTCGTTGAGCACCCAGCCTTCCTGCTTCGCCAGCAGCAGCAATTGACGGTGCGTGTCCCGCCATTCGCGCATCCGTGACGGCGCCAGAAAAGTCTTTTTGAGCAGTTTCTCGAACTGGCCGCGACTGAGTTCCTCTCGCTGCTGTTCCGCCCATTGCCAGAGGTTCCAGAACCAGAGGAAATCCGATTCCTTGTCCTGGAACGGCTGGTGAGCCTGATCTGCCTGTTGTTGTTTTTCGCGTGGACGCTCGCGCGGATCCTGCACCGCCAGCGCGGCGACGATCGGCAGCACCTCGCGCAGCGCCTTTTTCTCCGCTGCCGCTACCAGCATGCGCGCCAGCGTCGGGTCCAGCGGGAAACGGGCCAGCTGCTTGCCCAGAGAGGTGGGCCGGCGCTCGCTATCCAGCGCACCCAATTCTTCCAGCAGGCGATAACCGTCGCGGATGAAGCGGCCGTCCGGCGGCTCCATGAACGGGAAGTCCTCCACCCGGCCCAGCCCCAGATCCGCCATCCGCAGGATCACCGCCGCCAGGTTGGTACGCTGGATTTCCGGGTCGGTGAACGCCGGGCGATTGATGAAATCGTCCTCGCTGTACAAACGGTAGGCAATCCCCGGCATGATGCGGCCGCTGCGGCCGGAGCGCTGGTCGGCGCTGGCCTGGGATACCGGTTCCACCGGCAGACGCTGAACCTTGGAGTGAACGCTGTAGCGGCTGATACGGGCGGTGCCGGCGTCAATCACGTAGCGGATGCCCGGTACCGTCAGCGAGGTTTCCGCCACATTGGTGCTCAGCACGATCCGGCGGCCACGGTGCGGAGAAAATACCCGTTGCTGCTCGGCGGCGCTGAGCCGGGCGTACAACGGCAATAACTCGGTATCACGGAAATCGCAGCGTTTGAGATGATGGTGTACATCGCGGATTTCCCGTTCACCGCTGAGGAACACCAGCACGTCACGGGCCACCGGGCGGCCGTCACGGCGCTCCTCGCTATCGATCCGCCGTAGCACCTCCTCCACCTGCCAGCCCAGTTCCCGCTCTCCTTCCGGCGGGCAGTATCGAATATCCACGGGATAGGTGCGGCCGGACACCTCGAACACCGGCGCGCCGTTAAAATGATCAGCGAAACGGCGATGGTCGATGGTGGCCGAGGTGATGATCACCTTCAGATCCGGGCGGCGCGGCAACAATTGTTTGAGGTAGCCGAGCAAGAAATCGATATTGAGGCTGCGCTCATGGGCCTCGTCGATGATCAGGGTGTCATATTGGCGCAACTGGCGGTCATGCTGGATCTCGCTGAGCAACATGCCGTCGGTCATCAGTTTGATCAGACTGTCCGCGCCAACCTGTTCGGCGAACCGGACCTTGTAGCCGACCAGTCCGCCTACCCGGGTATCGAGCTCCTCGGCCAAACGCGCGGCCACGGAGCGGGCCGCCAGGCGGCGGGGCTGGGTATGGCCGATGTAGCCGTCCACCCCCCGTCCCAGTTGCAGACAGATTTTCGGCAATTGGGTGGTTTTGCCGGAACCGGTTTCGCCGGCCACCACCACCACCTGATGATCGCGAATCGCCTCGGCCAGTTCCTCACGGTGATGCACCACCGGCAGGTCCGGCCAGCGTAGTTCGGACACCAACGAGGCGCGCCGTTGACGATCCGCCACCGAAGCCTCGATCGCCAACGCCACCTTGGTCCGCACCGCTTCATTGGGACGGCGGCGCAAGCCTTCCAGGCGCTTGCGCAAGCGGCCGCGATCGGCGCCGCGCGCTTCATCAAGACGACGCTGTAAATCCTTCAGGGAAAGGTCAGTCATAACTCACGAATTCGGAGAGAGATCGCGGTCCTTTTCGGTATGAAAAGGACCGCCGGTGTCTCACGGTCGAGGGCCCATTCGCTTGCAAGGCAAGCTCCCACAGCGGCCTTGTAGCTAGCTCTGAATAGGTCAATGGCCTACGGAGCGTGATTTCTTTTCACTGTTCACTATTAACCCTTCACTGCTGTCCCAGCAGCCACGCCCTGCCCTTGTCGGTGAGCCCGCCCTGGGCCAGGGTCAGGTAAGCGGTGGAGGCTTCCGAGGGAGCCAGGGTGACACGAAAACGCAGCAGCTCGTCGCGGCGGAATACGTGAACCTCCACGACCTCGCCTTCCTGGTAGCCCTGCAAACGACTGTCCAGTCCGGCAGCGTCGGTTTTGATGCCGTCCACGGCAATGATCACGTCGCCGGCGGAAAGCCCGGCGGCCATCGCCGCGCCCTGTTCATACACCACCTGCACCCGCGCGCCGAGCGGATCGGTGCTGGCGCGCAGGCCAAGATGCACGGGCACCGGGCCTTTGGCCGGCTTGCCGCCGTTGTCGCCATGACCACTGGCGGGGCGCCAATGCAACACCACCCCGCGCGCGGCCAGCAGCGGGGCCAACGGCAGATCCTCGGTGCTGTACAGCGCCAGCTGGAAGAACTCATCCAGGCTTTCACCCAACAGTTCCTCGGCCAGGGCCTGAATGCCCCGCTCCGGCACGCCGCCGCTGTCCTCGCCGTAGCGTTGCCACAGCAGCCGCATCAAATCATCCAGCGTCACCTGCTCATCGCTACGCTCGCGCAGGGTGAGATCCAGCGCCAGAGCCACCAACGAGCCCTTGGCGTAATAACTGACGATGGCGTTGGGCGCGTTCTCGTCCTGCTTATAGAAGCGTGTCCACGCATCGAAACTGGACTCGGTCACGGTCTGCTTGAGCCGCCCTTGTCCGCGCTGTACCCGGGTCAGGGTCTGGCCGACCAGTTCCAGATAGCTGTCCGGCGAAATCAGCCCGGTGCGCGCCAGAGCCAAATCATCGTAGTAGCTGGTGATGCCCTCGAACGCCCACAGCAGTTCGGTATGAACCTCCTGGCTCAGATCAAAAGGCGTGAACGCCTCCGGTTTGATCCGCTTGATGTTCCAGGTGTGGAAGTATTCGTGGCTGCACAATCCCAGGTAGCTGCGATAACCGTCGCGCACCTGGCGGGGTCCGTCGGTGGGCAGCGGCAAATCACCACGGGGACTCATCAGACTGGTGGAGTTGCGGTGTTCAAGACCACCATACCCATCGGTCACCAGGGTCATGAACAGATACCGGTCCACCGGCGCCGGTTCACCGAACAGCCTGATATGATGCTCGCAGATCGGCTTCAGGTCCCGGCACAGACGCTCCAGATCAACGCGGAAACGGCCGGTGAGCACCACATCATGGGGCACGCCGCGGGCCTCGAAGCGGGCGTGCTCAAAGTGCCCCATCTCCACCGGATAGTCGATCAGCGCGTCGTAGTTGTCCGCCTTGAAGACACCGAAGTCCAGTTCCGCGCCGGACAGCCGCGGCATGCCCGTGGCCAGGCGCCAGGTGGCGAACTCCGCTCCCGCCGGCGCCTGGATGGTCACTTCGCAGGGTTGATCCTCGTGCCCCATGGCCGCCAGGAACACGCAAGGACCGTTGAAGTAGCCATGGGTGGTGTCCAGATGGGCGCCGCGCACCGACAGATCCCAGGCGTAGACCCGGTAGGTCACGGTCACCGGACCGTCCACCGGCGGCAATTGCCAGGTCTGCTTGTCGATCTTGGCCACCGCCAACGGCCGGTCTCCGGCCCGGGCGTCCAGCGACACCAGGTGCCGGGCGAAATCGCGGATCATGTAACTGCCGGGAATCCACGATGGCATGGTCAGGGCCTGGCCTTCCGGCGTCGGCCGGTCCACGGTCAGGGTGATTTCAAAAATATGGGCCTGCGGATGGACCGGACAAATCTGATAGCGAATCAAGGTTGCTCCCGAATAGCGAAACAAGGACGGCGGGAAAACCCCATGATACAGCCCCGTCTTGACGAAACCAAAGGGATGCCGCATGTTCGTGCCACTCACAAAGGGGGTCGCCATGTCCAAACAGCAGCTGTCCATCACCGCCGCCGATAACCACGTTATCGGGGTGCATCACTGGCCGGCGCAGGACGCCGTCGGCACACTGGTCTGGCTGCACGGCATGGCGGAACACGGTGGCCGCTACGGCGCTCTGGGGGAGACCCTGAATGAGCA
Source organism: Alcanivorax xiamenensis (assembly GCF_009846745.1). Taxonomy (NCBI): domain Bacteria; kingdom Pseudomonadati; phylum Pseudomonadota; class Gammaproteobacteria; order Oceanospirillales; family Alcanivoracaceae; genus Alcanivorax; species Alcanivorax xiamenensis. Next base: position 28,552 of record NZ_AQPF01000045.1, read on the forward strand.
TGGCTGGAATTTGTATTGCCCGGATCATCGTGGTCACGGCACCAGTATCGACGACGACGCCCCCCAGGGACACTTCGCCGACGAGGACGGCTGGGACAAGGTCATCGACGATGTCCTGCAGGTAATGGCGCAGGTGAAGCCGGAGCGGGGACCGCTGGTGCTGGGGGGCCACAGCATGGGCTCATTCCTGGCCCTGGCCGCCGCCGAACAGGCCCCGGAGCAACTGGGAGGCCTGGTGTTGTGCGGCAGTGACAGCCATTCCCCGTGGTTTTACCGTGCCATGACGCTATTGATGGGCTGGCAGCGCCGCCGCCATGGCGTTCGTGGCCACAGTCCCCTGGTGCACAAGATGACCTTCCAGACCTGGGCCGCCAGCATCGCCGACGCCCGCACCGAGTTCGACTGGCTCAGCTCCGACCAGGATCAGGTGGACGCCTACATCGCCGATCCCGCCTGTGGCTTTGAGTGCACCACCAGCACCTGGCTGGCACTGATCTCGGCGCTGGCGCAAATCCAATCCGGCGAGCAACTGGCGCGCCTGCCCTCTCTGCTACCAATACTACTGCTGGGCGGCCGTCAGGACCCGATGAGCAACAAGGGCAAAGGCATGGACCGCCTGGAACACATCCTGAAACGCCGCCATCAGCACCTGGAACGGCTCGACTGCCCCACCGGCCGCCACGAGATCCTCAACGACTACTGCGCCCCGGAAGTGCGGCAGACTCTGCTGCAGTGGCTGGCCAACCTGTAATAGTGAACAGTGAACAGTGAATAGTTAATAGCTCGCGGCATACGCCGATGCGATCTGAAATCAAAGAGACCGCGTTCAAACCATGGGAATGGCGTCTTTGCTCTTAAAGAAGCAAGTCCATGGTCGCGATGCAAAATTGCTGGTACGCAAATGATATTTGCGGATACGCATTTCTATCTTTTCGCTATTAACTATTAACCGTTCACTATTCACTGCTTTTCTGTTGCGCTCAAATACCCCAGGTAGCGGGCGCGGATGTCGCGTACGTATTGCACGGTTTCCTGCCCCCTCACATAGCCGTAGCGGGCCTGACGGGCATAGCGCGGGTGGGACAGCAGCGCCATGGCCTCCTCCACATTGCCAAACCAGCGGTCAGGATCCTTGCCAAGTCGTTGCGCCAGCCGGCGCGCGTCTTCCACATGGCCGTACCCGGCGTTGTAGGCAGCCAGTCCGAAATAGGTTTTTTCCGCCAGATCCAGATGGGCCGGGAAACGGCCCTCCAGCCAGTTCAGATAAGCGACACCGGCGCCAATGCCTTGAACCGGATCGGCCAGATTTTCGTAACCCAGTTGACGCGCGGTCAACGGCATCACCTGCATCAATCCTTCGGCGCCGGAAAACGAACGGACTTCCGGATCAAAATGGCTTTCCTGGTACATCTGGGCGGTGACCATTAACCAGTCGAAACCGTGCTTGAGTGCTTGTTCGCGCACCAGATCGTCATAGGCCGAGATCGGTTTTCCCGGTTCCACTCTTTCAGCGGTGAGGGAAGACGGCGTGGGTTGTCCCTGGAAGTACCGCTCAAAGGTGGTGCGATAGAACCGGCCCTCGCGCACGCGTTTAATATAGTCATTCAGCTGATGGCGCAGTTGCGGTTGGCGTTCCCGCAAACCCCAGGCAATCCGCCGGGGTTGGCGCAGGGTCCAGAGCACGTTCAGGTCATCCCGGTAGCCCTTCTCCATGGACACCAGGTGACTGTCGGCGATGGTCAGGTCCAGCTCCCCTTTCGCCACCCGGTCCATCAGAATTTCCGAAGAAACATTCTGGCGTACTTCAATTTCCACCCCGATACCGTCGTTCTGCAACGCACGCAGGGTCTCCAAGAAAGCGCTGCCGGCGGCCACCGTCACGGTTCGCCCGGCTAGCTCCGACAGATCCTTGAAAGGCGGCGCCGAGGCCGGCCCGATAATTTGTTCATGTACTTCCAGGTAGGGTTGGGAGTAATGCCACCCTTTGCCGCGCCGCGCCGGCGTGACCGTCATGGAAGCGGCGATCACATCCCCTTCTCCGTTTTCCAAGGCAGCCAGCATTTGCTCCGGGCCGTCGCGCACCACCATGCTCAGCCGCAGATCATAACGCTGGGCAAAATCACGAATCAGATCGTAGTCGAACCCCATCAACTCACCGCGCCACATGAAGTAACTGGCCGGGTTGTTGGAGGTGATCACCCGCAACACCCCGCTGTTAAGGATAGCAGGCCAGTCACGCTGTTCCGGTTCCTGCTCGGACGCTTTGATACGATGGGCGACAATGTAGCGGTTCACCGCTTCACGCAGGTCCGGGTTGCCTTTGCGCACCGCCCAGGCAATCGCCCTTCGCGGCTGTACCACCGGTCCGGAACGCAGCTCGGGGTAGTCGATGGACAAGGCGTTGAACAAAGGCTCGTCCATGATCACCGCGTCGTACTGTCCCCGCGTTATGCCTCGCAGCAGCTCATCTTCGGACAGCGCTCCGCTGACCCGGTCCACTTCAATATTGTCATGGCGGCGGGCCAGATTCTGAGCGGTTTCCAGATAAGCAGTACCGCGTGGCGCGGCAATAATGAGCGGCCCCAGGTCCGCCACCGACATACCCACCCGATCCGCTGGCAGCACCAGCACTTCCCGCACCACGGCCAGAGGCGTGCAGAACGACAACCGCTCACGGCGCCGGTCGGTACGGCTGTAATGGGTGACAATGAGATCCGCCTGCCCGGCGTTGAGCATCACCGACAATTCGGCGTAATCATCCGCGTACACCCAGCGCGGCTTAAGCCCCAATGATTCAGCCAGGGCTTCCGCTTCAAGGCGGTATTCGCTGGTGGGCACCCCCTCCCAGACAAACTCCTCCTCGGCATCGAAACGCGGCGCCAGCAGCCGCAACACACCGTGCTCTTGAATGTCCGCCAGATCGCCGGTTTCGGTGTAATTGCGGAAGGGCCCCTCCACCGAATCAGAACAAGCCGTCAGCCCCAACAAACAAAGCCACAGCCAAAACCACACGCGCCCTGCTCGGTGCATCCCGCTCTCCCACCACTGTTGCCGTAACCCAAAAACATCAGGCCATTGTTAGGTGAGCCAGTATCGCCGATACCAGGATCCGGATCACATCATGAGCGGGAATTCAGCGGGCATTTTACTTTTTTTTCGGAAAAGCGGCGTCCCTCCCAACAGGCAGAACCACGAAGCCGCTGTGGGAGCGTGTCGGCAAGCGAATCCCTCACACCAGAGACCGCATTCGCCAGCAAGCTGGTCTCCCACGGATCGTGCCACGAAGCCGCTGTGGGAAGCTTGCTGGCAAGCGAATATCCCAACACCAGAGAGCCGGAATTCTCCAGCAAACTGGTCTCCCACGGATCTGCCACGAAACCGCTGTGGGAAGCTTGCTGGC
>NZ_AQPF01000046.1:0-31000 GCF_009846745.1 Alcanivorax xiamenensis
ACCCTTCCCGCTAAACCGCGAGGAACCATAAGAAAGGCGCTTTAGAGCTTGCCAGGGGGTTGGGTCTGGTTTTGCATTGCCGGCGTCCGGCCAACACCTATCCCCCGCTCACATCAATATCCACTTCCACCATCATCCCCGGGCCGATCAGATCCAGCGGGCCGTCTTCCAGACGGATGCGCACCGGCAGGCGCTGGGTGATCTTGGTGAAATTGCCGGAAGGGTTGGGGTCCGGCAACAGGGCGAACTGGCTGGTGGCGGCGCGGCCGATGACTTGCACCGAGCCGTTGAAAGATTCGTCCGGATAGGCATCAACGGTGATGTTCACCGGCTGCCCAAGGCGCAGTTCGGCCACGTCGGTTTCCTTGATATTGGCCGCCACCCACAGGTCATCCGGGTCGTGCATCATCAGAATCGGCTGCCCCGGTGCCACGTATTCGCCCTGGTCGATCAGGGTTTTGTTGACCACGCCGTTGATCGGGCTGCGTACGGTGAGATCGCGCAGGCGCAGTTCCTGCTGTGCCAGCCGTGCGCGGGCCTCTTCCAACTGCTGTCGGGCGATTCGTACCTGGGCTTTCATCACCGTCGGGGGCGGCAACGGCACCTGCACGCCATTGAGAAAACCGACATGGGCGTTGTCGGCCTGTGCCTGGCTGACCGCCACCTCTTCCCGGGAGCGTTGATATTCGGCCTGGGCGGCCTGGTAAGTGTAGTAGTCCTGATCCCGTTGCTGCTGTGAAACGGCGCCGCGCTGGTGCAGGGCGTCGGAACGCTCGAAATCCTTGCGCGCCTGGGTCAGCCGCGCCCTGGCCGCTTTCTCCGCGGCTCTGGCCGATTGCAGTTCCTGGCTGGTGATGTGCAGGCCGCCCTCGAATTGCTGCTGCCCGAGCGACAGCCGGGCCTGCTCGTAGTCGAGTCTGGCCTGCATGGCGGCGACGTCGGCCTGCAGGGTCTTCAGTTTTTGCTGGTCCGGCTCACTGTACAAACGGGCCACCACGTCGCCCTTTTGCAACCGGTCGCCCTCGGTGAGGGTGAATTCCGGCACCCAGCCGGGCAACCGGCTGCTGACCGTGACCTGGCTGGACATCACTCGCGCGTCCTGGGCACTGACATGGGTGAGCCGATGGTGGATGGCAAGGGCCATCCAGATCAGGCAGGCCACCACCAGCGCCACCAGCGCGGCGAGCTTCAGCTGCCGCGAGGGGCGGAGTGGGGGACGGGAGCGGGACGAACTGTCGGTCATGGTGTCGTCTTCCTTCATTGTGGGGCCGGGTTGTTGGCGGAAGGCCGGTTGTGCAGCCGGCTTAACAGCACCGAGGGGATCGCCACCAGCACCAGGCTGACAACCAGAATCCAGAACCCGTCCTGGTAAGCAAAAATCGACGCCCAGAGGGTTTCCAGCCGACCCATCAAATGCCCGGCCATGGCCTGCAGGTGGGGGTCTGGAACACCCAGCCGGCCGGCCAGTTCGGCCAGTTGACTCAGTTGATGCTGGGCAGTGCTGTTACCGGCGTGCACGCCGGTGTTGAGCTGTTGGCCATGCTCCACGGTGCGGCGTTCCAGCATGATCACCAGGCCGGCGGTGCCGAGGGCGCCGCCCAGCTGCATGGCGAAATTGATGGCGCCGGAGCCGTGGCCGGTGAGGCGAGGCTCCAGCGCGGCGATGGCCTTGGACAGGGTGGGTGGCGGAAACGCCGCCATGCCCACGGAGAGCACCGCCATGGTGGTGGCCAGGTAGGCGAAGGAGGTATCCCAATCCATCAACGCCATATGCCAGACCGCGAACAGAGCGCAAGCCAGCCCCGGCAGCGTCAACCAATGAGCCGGATAGCGGTCGCTGAGCCGGCCCACCAGAGGCACCAGAATCGCCAGAACCAGAGTGGAAGGCAGGAAGATCTTGCCGGCACTGACCGGACTGTAGTGCAGGATGGTCTGCACGAATTGGGGCAACAGATACATGATGCCGTAGAAAGTACCGCCGAACAGGAACATGGCGGTAGTGCCGGTGACGAACAGGCGATTGCGGAAAATGGCCAGGTCCAGCAGCGGGTGGCGGCACCGCTTCTGCCAAAAAAAGAACGCGGTGCCCAGCAAGATGCCGGTGACAATCAGCACCGGTACCCGGGGGTCATCCCAGCCCCAGCGCTGGCCGTTGGACAGCGCCGCCAACAAGGAGAAAACCGCGGCGAAGGAGATGATCACGCCACCCCAGTCAAAGGGGGAGCGCGGACCTTTGCTCTCGCGGGGCGGCAAAAAGAAGTAGCCCATCACCACCGCGGCGACACAGATCGGCAGGGTGATGAAGAACACATAACGCCAGGTGAAGTTCTCCACCAGCCAGCCGCCGATCACCGTGGCCAGGGTCAGTGGCAGGCCCAGACACATGCCATACATGGCGGTGGCCATGCCCCGCCCTTCCGGCGGGTAGGCGGCGAACAGCGCTTCCATGGCCACCGGCCGGATCAGTCCGGTCATCGCTCCTTGAATGACCCGGGCGGCCACCAGGGCCGCCATGCCCTCGCCGAGGCCGCCAAGCAGGGAGGCGATGATGAATACCAGCAACAGCCCCATGAAAGTGGCGCGCTGGCCCACCGCGGACACCAGCCAGGGCGCCACCAGCAGGGATACGGTGGTGGAAGCCAGGAAGCCGGTGGACAGCCATTGCACCTGGCTGTCGCTCATACCGAAGGCGCCTTTTATATAGGGGATGGCGACGTTGACGATGGTGATGGACATGCCCAGCGCCACCAGGCCGAGCATGACGGTGAGCGTTACCCACAGACGGTAACGCGGGCCGTAACGCTGGAACAGAATGTCCACCTGACTCATGCATGCTCCTGACGGCCCGGGGATCGGAAAAGCCCGGGCAGGATGCGGGGGAAACCGCCAGTTTAGTCAAGTGAGGTGACGTATTCCAATGGCGAATTAGACCATTTCGGTGGGATCCACATCCAGATGCCAGCGGCAGTGGCGGGCGGAGGGCAAGCCGCGGGCGTGCCGCACCAGGGCGTCGAGTACCCGGTGCAGTGCCGGCCGCTGCCGTGCTTGCAGCAGCAGTTGGGCGCGATAACGGCCAGCCCGTTTTTCCATCGGCGCCGGCGCTGGTCCGAGCAGATTCACGCTGTCGTCGTCGATGTTCGTCTGTTGCGGAAAGGGTGCCGCGCATTCATCGAGAAAGGCCAGGGCCTTGTCCATGGACATCGCCTCGCAGCGCAGCAATGCGAGGTGGCCGAACGGCGGCAGCCCGGCCAGGCGCCGTTCTTCCAGCAGCGTGTCGGCCAGGGCATGGTAGTCGCCGGCGGCGGCCAGACGCACCAGATGATGATCGGTATGGCGGCTTTGCAGCAGCACCCGGCCACGCAGATCTTTCCGCCCGGCGCGGCCAGCCACTTGCAGCAGCAATTGCGCGGCCTGCTCCGGGCCACGGAAGTCGGCGCTGAGGAAACCGGCGTCCAGATTGGTGATCACCACCAGACTCAGGCGTGGAAAGTGGTGGCCCTTGGCCAGCATCTGCGTCCCCACCAGCACCGCCGGCGCGCCGGCGCGGATCTCCGCCAGTTTGGCGTCCAGGCTGCCCTTTCGGCGAGTGGTGTCCCGGTCGATGCGAACCACGGGGGCCAGGCAATGATCACTCAACAGAGCCTCCAGTTTTTCCGTGCCGGCGCCGGCATCGATCAAATTGCTGGAGCCGCATTGCGGACACCGGCGCGGGACCCTCTGTTGATGATCGCAGTGGTGGCAACGCAACTGCGAGAGGCTGCGATGCCAGGTCATGACGCTGTCGCAGCGCGGGCATTCCGCTTGCCAGCCGCAGTCCCGGCACAGGATCACCGGGGCGAAGCCGCGCCGGTTGAGGAACACCAGCGCCTGCTCGCCACGGCGCACGGTGTCCTCGATGGCGGTCAGGGCGGGGGGCAGCAGTGGCGTGTCCGGTGCCGCGTCGCGGGCATCCAGCAGTTCGATCTCCGGCAGCGCGGCGCCACCCGCCCGTCCGCGCAGGCGCAACCAATGGTAGCGGTCGGTGTGGGCCAGATGCAGGGTTTCCAGAGCCGGCGTGGCACTGCCATGGACCACCGGAATGTCCCACTGGCGGGCGCGCCAGGTGGCCAGATCCCGGGCGTGGTAACGGAAACCGTCCTGTTGTTTGAGGGAGCCGTCATGGGCTTCGTCGACGATGATCAACCCCGGGGCGTGCAACGGGGTGAAGACCGCCGAGCGGGTGCCGATAATGATGCGTGCCCGGCCGTCGCCGGCGGCGAGCCAGGCCTCCAGTCGTTCACGGTCGTTCAGGCCCGAGTGCATGACGGTCACCGGCACCGCGAAACGCTGGCGGAAACGGCGCAGTGTCTGCGGTGTCAGACCGATCTCCGGTACCAACACCAGCACCTGCCGGCCGGCCGCCAATACCGGCGCCATGGCTTGCAGATACACCTCGGTTTTACCGCTGCCGGTGACGCCGTCCAGCAGAAACGGCTGAAAGCCGCTGGCCTGGTTGATCGCCTCGATCGCCAGACGCTGCTCCGCGCTGGCGCTCAGAGCGGGCTCGGCCAGGACATCCGCTGGCAACGGCGGTACCTGGGGCAGGTGCTCTTCGCGCTCCGCCCACTGCTTGTCACGCAGGGCCTGGAGCGCCGGGCGCGATACCGACAGCGCTTCCAGCATGGCCGGGGTGAGGCCGTCCGGGTGTTCGGCCAGCAGGGCCAGGGCTTCCTGCTGGCGCGGAGCCCGCTTCAGGCGATCCGGTGCCACGTGCCGGCCGCGGTCGGTGATACGCCAGCGGACCTCGGCGTCCGGCCGTGCCGCCTGCCCCTGGCGCAGCAGTGTTGGCAGCACGAAATTCAGTACTTCGCCAAGGGGATGGTGATAGTAGCCGGCGGCCCATTCGCACAGGGCGTAGAGCCGTTCATCAATGATCGGCGCCTCGTCGAGTACCCGTTTGACCGATTTGAGCGTCTTCAGGTTGCTGGGCTGATGGTCATGGACCACGCCCACCAGGGTCCGTTTTCCGAACGGCACTTCCACCCGGGTGCCACGGGGCGGCACCGGCGTCTCCGGCGGCAGGGAATAGTCGAAACAGCCCGGCAGAGGGACCGGCAAGGCAACCTGTAAGGTGGAGAGCGGCACGTGGAAATCCGGAAAACGGCGGTTACAGCTTGCGCATCGGGCGCAAACTGATATAGTTCGCGTTCACTTTTCCCGGCGTAAGCCAGTGTGGTGCCCGGCCAGGATCGGGTAGCGACACGCAATGGAGCCCAGTTATGAAAGCAGACATTCATCCTGAATACCAGGACGTGGCGATTTCCTGCAGCTGCGGAAACGTCATCCAGACCCGGTCCACCCGTGCTGGTGATTTTTCCGTGGACGTATGTTCCGCCTGCCACCCGTTCTACACCGGCAAGCAGAAACAGGCGGACAGCGGCGGCCAGATCGACAAGTTCAAGCAGCGCTTTGGTGTGTTGCGCTCCAAGAAGAACTGATCGTTCTCATTGCTTTGCGTTCCACCTGTAAAAAGCACCCTTCCGGGTGCTTTTTACGTTCATCGCCGGCATTGTTTTACATAAGCAGCGGTTTTTCATCAATTGAAGCTTTCCACCGGTAGAATCTGGTATCGATGGAAATTTACGTCGATTGATTTTTATTTGGCCAATATAGTGTTTTGAAGCCCGTTTCGGGGAGCGGAGACCACCATGTCCGAGGATTTCAAGAAGGCGGCCCTGGATTATCATGCCAAACCACGTCCAGGGAAGATCAGTGTCGAGGTGACCAAGAGCGCGAAAACCGGTCGCGACCTCAGCCTGGCCTATAGCCCCGGCGTAGCGGAACCGGTGCGTGAGATCGCGCGCGAACCGGAGCTGGCCTACCGTTTCACCGCCAAGGGCAACCTGGTGGCGGTGATCAGTGATGGCACCGCTATCCTGGGACTGGGCAACCTGGGTGCGCTGGCGTCCAAGCCGGTGATGGAAGGCAAGGGCATTCTGTTCAAGCTGTTCGCCGGTATCGACGTGTTTGACATCGAAGTCGAAGCAGAGGATCCGCAGGCGTTCATTGATACCGTGGTGCGCATTCACACCACCTTTGGCGGTATCAACCTGGAAGACATCCGCGCGCCGGAGTGCTTCGAGATCGAACGCGTGCTCAAGGAAATCTGCGACGTGCCGGTGTTCCATGACGACCAGCATGGTACCGCCATCGTGGTCGGCGCCGGGCTGCTCAACGCCCTGGAAATCCAGAACAAGCGCATCGAGGACATCAAGGTGGTGTGCGTTGGCGCCGGTGCCGCCGGGGTTGCTTCCGTGCGGCTGCTGATCGAAATGGGCGCGCGCAAGGAAAATATCCTGGTATTGGACCGCAAGGGCGTGATCCACAACCGCCGCGACGATCTCAACCAGTACAAAGCGGCGCTGGCCAATGACACCGACAAACGCACCCTGGATGACGCCATCGAAGGCGCCGACGTGTTCATCGGCGTGTCCGGCCCGGATATGCTGACGCCGGAAATGGTGAAGAAGATGGCCGACAAGCCGATCATCTTCGCGCTGGCCAACCCGGACCCGGAAATCCGCCCGGAAGTGGCCAAGGCCGCCCGCGCCGATGCCATCATCGCCACCGGCCGTTCCGATTATCCGAACCAGGTCAACAACGTTCTGTGCTTCCCGTACATGTTCCGGGGGGCCCTGGATGTACGCTCCACCTCCATCAACGAGGACATGAAGCTGGCGGCGGTGCACGCCATCGCCGAGCTGGTGCGTGAAGCACCGCCCCGGGAAGTGCTGGAAGCCTATGGTGGCGAGCCGCTGAACTTTGGTCCGGAATACATCATTCCCAAGCCCAACGACCCGCGCCTGCTGGGCCGGGTCTCCGCCGCCGTGGCCCGTGCGGCCGTGGATTCTGGCGTCGCCCGCAAAGGCTACCCGTCTCACTATCCGCTGAAGTCCCTGGACGATATCTTCCCGGAGCTTTGACGGACGGGTTCGTTAGCCGCTCCCACGGCAGGTCGTCGAGGCCTTCGTGGGAACAGCTGGCGAGCGCGACGTCTGTACCCCTCACCCTCCGCGCCGCGCGCAAACCGGTCCGCATGACTATACTGTGTCGGACAACGGCAGACGCATGGAGCGCGATGTTTGGACAATACCAACAAATCTGAGCCAGCCATCGGCGGCAAAGCCGTTATTGTCATCGCGGTATTGGTCAGTATCGCCAGTGCCCTGGCGATCTGCTGGACGCTGTCCAAGGGGGCCGACGTAGACCCCGCTGATTATCCCCGTAGCCGCTATGCCCGCGATGACGCCGGTGGTGTCTGGTTTTTGCGCCCCGGCGATGGCTATCAGCGGGTGGAAGGCGCCGACGCGGACAGCTTCGAGCCACTGCCAGCCAATGCCAGTGGGCCCATTGAGTACAGCGGCCTGGCCCGGGATCGCGACCATCTCTATGCCATGGGGCAGCGTATGCCCGGTGTGGCGCCGGACGGCGTGCACTATCTGGAGTCCCGTTACTACGTTGCCGGTGATCAGGCGTATTACGGTGCCACGCTGTTGGAAGGGGCGGATGCTGACCGGCTGCGGGTATTCCAGAACGCCCCAAGGTACCCCAACGAGTACGCTCACGATGACCGACGCCTGTATTTCCAGGGTCGGTGGATCCAGGGTGCGGACATCGCGTCCCTGGCGAAGGTCCCCCGGGAAGCGCCGACGCCGGCGGAACGGGGGTATCTGAAAGACCGTCATCGGGTGTACTACCGGGACCGCGTGGTGGTGGGCGCGAATGCGGATTCCTTCGCGCTGGTGGCAGTGCCGGGGTTGATCGTGGATCGGAGTCACCATGCCTTTTATGGCCACGATGGCCGGCATTACTTCCTGAGAGACCAGGCACTGCCGGAGCGGGTGGCAGGCACCGAGCAGGCGTTACCGCCGGGTGGCCTGGAACTGCTGCTGGCGGACCGGGATCTGGGTTGGCATTTCCTGTTTTATCAGGGGCGGCAACTGTTCTATCACCAACCGTTCACCAATGAATTGGAACCTCTGTGCCGGCGGGATTCCGGGGCGCCGCTGGAGCAATTGGGGCGGGGTCTGTACCGGGATGACCGGCATCTGTACTACGCCTGGACGGCACTGGATCATCGCAAGGGCCGGTACGCCAGCGGCCTGCGTGGATGGTATACCGGGTTGGAAGTGGTGCCCGGTGTGCATCCCGATGAGTGGCGTCTGATCGGCGAGCGCCGTTTGCACATGCCAGGCAAAACCCTGACCGGGAATCTGTATCAGGCCGATGAGCGCCGTTTTCTCAATCCCGCCGAAGGGTATGTGGCCGGGCTGTGGGGCGTGAATGGAGACGGGCAGCTACAGAGGCTGGATAGAGAGAACGAGTGCCTGGCGTACACGCGCAATCCGGACTGGAATTACGTTCCGGCGCGTGCCCGCGCTATCCTCATCCTGCTCGCCATCGTGCTGACTGTCATCGGTGGTATCCGCTGGCTGCTGCGGCGAAAGGCAACAGGAACCAAGGGAGGGCATCAATGAGACGATGGGGGCAGGGGCTGGCCTGGGTCATGGCGATTCTGGCGCTGATGGTCTCGCTGATGCTGTGGCTGGATCCCGGGGAAGAACCCGAGGTGAACCGCACTGATTATCCGGTAAGCCGCTACAGCCATGATGAGAACGGTGGTATCTGGTTTCTGCGAGCGGGAGAGGGCCATCATCGGGTCGAGGGGGCCGATCCGGAGACTTTCGAACCGGTGCCCGGCGATACTGGGAAAGGCTACTTTTACAGTGGTCTGGCCCGGGACCGCGAGCACTTCTATGTCGACGGCCAGCAGCAACCGGAGGTGAATCCGGATTCCGTCCGTTATCTGGGGCGCCACTACTATCGTGCCGGTGACCGGGTGTATTACCGCACCACGTTACTGGATGGCGCCGATGCCGCCAGGGTCCGCGTCCGCCACGGCGATTACGCCGACGATGGACGGCGGCTGTACTATCAGGGGCACCGGATCGCCGACGCCGATGTTTCCTCGTTGAGCGAAGTGGCGGTGACGGAACGGACCTCGGCGGACTTTTACTACCTCAAGGACGCCGGCAGGGTCTATTACCGGGGCAAGGTGGTGGAAGGAGCAGAACCGGGGGACTTCACCGTGATCAGGGTCGAAGGGGACACCTGGGGCAACCACTACGGCCACGATGGTGATCGCTACTTCTTCAGGGACCAACCATTGCCCGATCAGGCGGCGGATTCCGGTCAGGCGCTGCGGCCGGGTGATCTCAAGTTATTGTTGGCGGACAAGGAGTTTGGCTGGCACCTGCTGTTCTATCAGGATGACAGCGTCTTCTACCATCAGCCTTACACCAATGAGGTGAAGGTGCTGTGCCGGCGCGATTCCGGCGCTCCCATGGAGGCGTTGGGGCAGGGGCTTTACCGGGACGACCGGCATCTGTATTTCGCCTGGGTGGAATGGGACTGGAATCGGCAAAGCCGAGGCGGAGGGCGCGGGCTGCAGGGTTGGAGCAGTGGCCTGGCGGTGGTGCCGGGTATTGATCCCGACACATTCCGTATTATTGAAAAGACGCATTACCGCCGGTCGGGATCCGCGCTGCGTGGCGAGGTGTACGAGGCCAACGGAGAGCGTTTCTTCCATCCGGATTACAAAGGAGCGGCCCCCTACCAGGCGGCGTTGATGGGCTTCGATGAGAGCGGTGAGTTGCGCCACTTGCGACATGACGGCCGCTGTGGTGCCTATACGGAGTCCCCGAACCGCTCGAGTTTCCTCAATGATCTGAAAGGTATGGTGAAATGGATGATCAATCGCGGCTCGTGAGCCGCGATTGATCCGGCAACCGGGAACGGATCAGAAAATCTGTTCCGGGCTGCCGCCACTGCCGCCATTGTAGGGGCTTTCCTGTTCTGGCACTTCATCCTCACGGAAATACTCGAAGATGGCATTGCCGTTGCCGGACCGCGCGACCAGGCCGCTCTTCGGATCAATGCGGACCGAGACAATGCCCGGCGGCTGACGCAGGGAGGTTTCCGGAACGCCCTCCAAGGCCTTGCCCATGTAGCTGATCCAGATCGGCAGGGCGGCGCGACCGCCGTATTCTCCCCAGCCCAGGGAGGTTGGCGTGTCCAGTCCCACCCACACGGTGGTCACCAGGCTCGGCGCATAGCCGGAGAACCAGGCGTCCACATGATTGTTGGTGGTACCGGTCTTGCCGGCGAGATCCTTGCGGCCCAGGGAGCTTGCCTGGCGACCGGTGCCGCGCTTGATCACGTCCTGCAGCATGGAGTTCATCAGCCAGGCCACCTGCGGGTCCAGCGTGCGTGGTGCCAGTACCGGCGGCGGCTGCAGGGTTTCCGGAGGTTGCTCATTGCCGTTGTCACTGTTGCCGAGGCTCACTTCCTCGCGTTCCAGCAGGGTGGGCAGTTGTTCGCGCTGTTCCCAGGTCGCTTCCTCGGCGGCGATTCGGGCCCGTTCATCGGCGCAGGGCAGGTCGCACCGCAACACCTCCGGTGCGCGCCACAGCACATGGCCGTCGCGATCCTCGATGCGATCAATGTACCAGGGCGCCACCCGGTAGCCGCCGTTGGCGAACATGGCATAGGCGGTGGCCAGCTCCAGCGGTGTCAGCGACCCGCTGCCCAGGGCCAGGGACAGGTCCCTCTGGAAGCGATCATAGGGCAGCCCGAATTCCTTCAGCGTTTCCATGGTCTGCTCGATGCCCACCTGGCGCAGAATTCGGATCGACACCAGGTTAAGGGAGCGGTACAGCGCCTCACGCATGCGGGTGGGGCCGTAGAAACGGCCGCTGGAACCTTTCGGCCGCCAGGCCTTGCCCAGCTCGGAACTGTCGTAGACCACCGGGGCATCATTGATGATGGTGGCCGGCGTGAAACCGTTTTCCAGTGCCGCGGTATAAACAAACGGCTTGAACACGGAACCGGCCTGGCGCTGGCCCTGCATCGCCCGGTTGAAGTTGGAGGCGGCGAAGCTGTAGCCGCCTTGCAGGGCTTGCAGGGCTCCGGTTTCCGGATCCAGTGACACCAGCGCGGATTGTGCCTGGGGCAATTGCGCCAGACGCCAGCGGGCGCCGTTTTTGTCATCCACCGGGCGGACATAGACGACGTTGCCGACTTTGAGGACGTCGGCGACTTGCTTCGGTTTTTCCCCGACATAGCCCTTGCGCAAGGCCGGGCGGGCCCAACTGATATCCTTCCAGTTCACCACTGCCTGCTTGCCGTCGCCGAGCAGCATGGCGGCGGCGTCTTCCCGTACCTCGGTGACGACGGCCGTGCGCAGCGGGCCGTAGGCGGGCTGGTTCTTGAAGGTGTCGAGCCAGGCCACCACGTCGTTGCTCAGGCCTTCCTGATCTTCCTCTTCCTGACGAGCCAGTTCCGGCTGCGGTGCCTCATCCTCGGGGGCGGCCTCCGCCTCATCGCCCCGGGGCCATGCCAGTGCCGGCAGGGAGCCGGTATCCACCTCGGCCAGCGGGCCACGATAGCCGTGGCGCTCATCGTATTCGTGCAGGCCCTCGCGCAGGGCGCGTACCGCTGCTTCCTGACGCTTGCTGTCGACCGTGGTGATAACCCGCAATCCCTGGGTGTAGAGGTCGCCGGGGATGATGTCGGCCACCGCCAGGCGCGCCATTTCCGCCACATAGGCGCCCTCCACTTCCGGGCGCGAAGTGTGATAGCGGGCGGTTACCGGTGCCTGCCGGGCTTGTTCCATTTGCTCCTCGGTGATGGCGCCGGTTTCGAGCATGCGGCCGAGAATCCAGTTGCGGCGCTGTACCGCCCGCTCCGGATTGGTGATCGGGTTGTAGGCGGAAGGGGCCTTCGGCAGGCCGGCGATCATCGCCAGCTGCGGCAGGGTCAGTTCGCCGATGTCCTTGCCGTAGTAGACCTTGGCCGCGGCCTGGGCGCCGTAGGAGCGGTGCCCCAGGTAGATCTTGTTGAGATACAGCTCGAGAATCTGCTCCTTGGTCAGGATGTTCTCGATCTGCATGGCCAGCACGATCTCGTTGAACTTGCGCAGGAAGCGCTGTTCCCGGTCGAGAAAGAAGTTGCGCGCCACCTGCATGGTGATGGTGGACCCGCCGGAGCGGATCTCGCGATAGCGGATCAACTCCACCGCAGCCCGGGCCAGCCCTTTCACGTCCACGCCGGCATGACGGAAGAAGCGCTCGTCCTCCGCCGCCAGCACTGCCTGGACGAACATCGGCGGCAGATGGTCGAAGGTGACCGGCTCGCGGCGCTTCTCGCCGTATTCGGCCATGAGTTTCTCGTCGCTGCTGTAAATGCGCAGCGGCGTCTGGTATTCGACCTCGCGAATGCCAATGGCATCAGGCAGTTGCGGCGCCAGATACAGGTAGGAGCCGGCCATGACCAGGACGGCGCCACAGACGGCGGCAAAGGCGAGGAGGAGAAGGGGGCGGATCCAACGGACGGCAGATTGCATATAGTGGCAATTGATGTGGATTCAGAATAAAGGCTTAGAGCATGCTCTCGGCGGTCCGGGCCAAGTCACCTGGGACGGTTTATGCGCGGGAACAGCATCCAGCCGTGAAGCACGTCATTATACGGCGTAAAGGTTGTTGTGATCTAATAACCTTTCTGCTACTACTAATTTCTCATGTTGTACAGCATAAGAACTACGTAAGTATATCTTTTTCTGGGTAAAAAAGTACTTCCAATCTACTCTCTTGGGGCGAAAGACTGTGCTGCCTTTTCTAAGAAAAAAGGCCCAATCCATGCTGGGGGTCGATATCAGTTCCACCGCCGTGAAGCTGCTGGAGCTATCCAGGTCCGGGGGGCGCTTCAAGGTCGAGAGCTATGCCGTCGAGCCGCTCACGGCCAATACCGTGGTGGAGAAAAACATCACCGATGTGGAAGGAGTGGGGGACGTGATCGCCCGGGTGGTCGCCCGGGCCCGCCCCGGGGTCAAGGCCGCCGCCGTGGCGGTGCCGGGCTCCGCCACCATCACCAAGGTGATCGAAATGGACGCCTCGCTCGGCGAGGACGATATGGAAACGCAATTGCGGGTGGAGGCGGACCAGTACATCCCGTTTCCGCTGGACGAAGTGCGCATGGATTTTCAAGTGCTCGGCGCCACCGAGGATTCGCCCGACCGGGTGGAGGTTCTGGTGGTGGCGTCGCGTACGGAAAATGTGGAAATGCGCGCCGATGCTCTGGAGATCGGTAATCTCCAGGCCAAGGTGGTGGACGTGGAAGCCTACGCCATGGAGCGGGCCTTCCAACTGATCGCCCCCTCCCTGCCCAACGCCGATGAACTGGAAACGGTGGCGGTATTCGATATCGGCGCCACCATGACCACCCTCAATGTGTTTCATCAGGGGCGCAGCGTCTATACCCGCGAGCAACTGTTCGGCGGCAAGCAACTCACCGAGGAAATTCAGCGTCGCTACGGCATTTCCATGGAGGAAGCCGGGCTGGCGAAGAAAACCGGTGAATTGCCGGAGGACTACGAGAACGAAGTATTGCAGCCGTTCAAGGATGCCATCGTTCAGCAGATCAACCGGTCCCTGCAGTTCTTCTATGGCTCCACCCAGTTCAATCAGGTGGATTACATCCTGCTGGCCGGCGGTTCGGCTTCCATCGCCGGGCTGCCGGCGCTGATTCAGGAAAAGGTGGGCGCGGGGTGTTCCCTGGCGGATCCCTTCGCCGGCATGGGCAAGGCCGGCAAGGTCAACGCCCGGGCCCTGGCCAACGACGCCCCGGCGATGATGATCGCCTGCGGCCTGGCGCTGAGGAGCTTTGAACTATGAGCACCAGCATTAACCTGCTCCCCTGGCGTGAGGCGCGCCGCAAGCAGCGCCAGCAGGAATTCGTCGCCTTGCTGATTTTCGCCGCGCTGCTGGCCGGTCTGCTGTTCTGGATGTGGAAAGGGGTGATGGAGGATCGCATTGCCGATCAGCAGACCCGCAACAGCCATATCCAGACCGAGATCGCCAAGCTCGATGAGCAGATCAAGGAGATCAAGGAACTGGAGACCCGCCGCGCGGAACTGGTGGCGCGGATGAAAGTGATCCAGGAATTGCAGGGCAATCGACCCACCATCGTCTACGTCTTCGATCAACTGGTTCGGACCTTGCCGGACGGCGTTTATTACAGCTCGGTGGAGCGCGCCGGCGATATCTTCACCATCAAGGGCGTGGCCGAATCCAATAACCGGGTGTCGCGGCTGATGCGGAATCTGGACGGCTCCGATTGGTTCGTCGAGCCCAACCTGATCAACGTCACCGCCCTGGAGGGCAGTCAGCAAGCCAACCAGTTCACTCTGACCGTGAAGCAGGGGCGTCCGGACCGTGAAGGTGAAGGGGAGGGTGACGATGAAAGCCTCTGACCTGAAGAATCTCGATATTCGTGAGCTGATCGACGAGATCAACAGTCTGGATTTCGAGAACGTTGGCGGTTGGCCGCTGCCGATCAAGATCGGCGCCGCCGTGCTGGTGTTCACCGCGGTGTTGCTGTTGGGCTATCTGCTGTCGATCAAGGATCTGAAAGCCCAGCATCAACGTCTGGAGCGGGAGGAGCAGAGCCTGCTCACCAGTTACGAGAAAAAAGCGTTCAGTGCCCACAACCTGGAGCAGTACCGGCGGCAACTGGTCGAGTTGGAAGAGAACTTCGATACCTTGAAGAACCAGTTGCCCCGCGACACCGAGGTGCCCGGTTTGCTGGAGGACATCACCCATACCGGTTTGAGCAGTGGTCTCGAATTCGAGGTGATCGAGCTCAAGGATGAAGTACAGAAGGAGTTTTACGCGGAATTGCCCATCGATATCCGGGTGACCGGGGATTACCACGGATTCGGGGCGTTCGTTTCCGGCGTGTCGGCGTTGCCGCGGATCGTTACCTTGCACGACTTCAAGGTGGAGCCCGGTAGCAAGGACGAGAGCGGCGGTTTGTTGAATCTGGCGATCACCGCCAAGACCTATCGCTACGCGGCGCGGGATAGCGATGAAGGCGGCAATAACAAAAAGGTGGCCGGCAAAACGGCGAAGGCGAACAAACGGAACGGCCGTTCCTAGAGCTCTAAGGGGGGAATCATGAAAGCGCTTAATTTAGCGGCCGCACCGTGTCTGCTGGCGGCGATATTGTCTCTTGGGGGGTGTGCCGCCGGCGCTGATCTCGGCCAGTTGGATGCCCGTCTCGAGGAAATCAAAGCCCGGCCGCGCGGACGCATCGAGCCGCCGCCGGAGTTCAAGCCCATCGCCACCTTCACCTACGGGGCGCACAAGTTGCGGCCGCCCTTTTCACCGCCGGTGGAACAGGAACTGGTGAAAGTGCCGGAAGGCCGCAAGGTGGAGCCGGACATGAGCCGGCCCCGGGAATACCTGGAGCGCTTCAGTCTGGACGCGTTGCGCATGGTGGGCACCATCACCAAGCCGGGGAAGGCGCTGGAAGCGTTGATGGAGGATCCCGCCGGTGCCGTTACCCGGATCCGGGTGGGCAGTTACCTGGGGAAAAATTTTGGCCGGGTGGTGGCCGTTCGCGATAACGAAGTGTCGTTGGTGGAAATCGTGCCTGACGGCCACGACGGTTGGGTGGAGCGGTCCCGCGCCGTTTCCATCGCCGAATAATGTTGCTGGGGAAGCCTGTTATGACAATCTGCAATGCAATAAAAAACCGATTCGCTCCCCGGCGCTGGGGAATCAGGGTGCTGGTGGTGCTGGCTTGCTGTGCCGCCTCGTTGGCGTCGGCGGCCACCATAACCGGCCTCGATGCCAATATGCTGCCGGGGGACGGCATGGAAGTGCGCGTTCGCTTTGATGGCGCCGCGCCGGAGGTAAAGGGGTACAGTATCGAGCGCCCGGCCCGCATCGCTCTCGATCTGGTGGGCACGGACAGCGCCCTGAAAACCCGTCAGCATAACCTTGGCACCGGCAATGCCCGCAGTGTCACGGTGGTGGAGGCCAAGAATCGCACCCGGCTGATTTTCAATCTGGATCAACTGACCGGCTACAGCACCGAAGTGGACGGGCAGGAACTGGTGGTGGTGCTCGGCCGCGACCGAGCGCCGGCCAGTGATCCGGCCCGCGCGGACCAGGAAGCCACCGCCGAGCCACCACGGGGCGCTCAGGAGAGCATTCGTGACATCGATTTCCGTCGCGGCAGTGACGGCGAAGGCCGGGTCGTGGTGACGCTGTCCAAACCGTCCATTCCGGTGGATGTGAAGGAAGAGGGCGGCCGCATCCAGGCGCGCTTCGTCGGCGCCGGGGTCGGTAATAAGCTGGTGCGCCGTCTTGATGTCACCGATTTCGCCACGCCGGTGCAGTACGTGGAGACCC
Source organism: Alcanivorax xiamenensis (assembly GCF_009846745.1). Lineage (NCBI taxonomy): Bacteria > Pseudomonadati > Pseudomonadota > Gammaproteobacteria > Oceanospirillales > Alcanivoracaceae > Alcanivorax > Alcanivorax xiamenensis. Next base: position 16,293 of record NZ_AQPF01000046.1, read on the forward strand.
GCACCGATGATGGCAGCACGGTGATCACCATCGAACCCACCGGCACCTGGGAATATCTGGCCTATCAGGCGGACAACGAGTTCAGCATCAATATCAAGCCACTCACCCGCGGCGAGGCGGAACGCAAGAAACGTGAGTCCTTCAAGTACACCGGCGAGAAGTTGTCGCTGAACTTCCAGGACATTGAGGTGCGTTCGGTGCTGCAGTTGATCGCTGACTTCACCGAATTGAACCTGGTGGCGTCCGATACGGTGGCGGGCAAAATCACCCTGCGGCTGCAAAGCGTGCCCTGGGATCAGGCGCTGGACCTGATTCTCAAGACCAAGGGGCTGGATAAGCGCAAGGTCGGCAATGTGTTGTTGGTGGCGCCAGCGGACGAGATCGCCGCGCGTGAACAACTGGAACTGGAAAGCCAGAAGAAAATCGCTTCACTGGCGCCGTTGCGCACTGAGTTCATCAGCATCAACTACGCCCGCGCCGAGGAGCTGAAAACACTGATTACCGGGGAAAGCGGCGCCACCGCGTTGATCAGCGAGCGCGGTTCGGTGTCCGTGGATCAGCGCACCAATACCCTGATCATCCAGGACACCGTGGCTAAGCTGCAGGAGATCCGCGATCTGATCCAGCAACTGGACATTCCGGTCCAGCAGGTGCTGATCGAGGCGCGAGTGGTGGTGGCCACCACCGATCTGTCCGACGAGTTCGGGGTGCGTTGGGGCGGTCTCGGTTACGACGGCAACTCCCTTGCCAATGATGGTCGCTCCCTGGCGATTTCCGGCCGGCTCACCTCCTTGCGGGAGCTGCATTACGCCAACGTTGACCGTGATGACGATGGCTCCCTGGGGGAAATGGAGGAATTCGACGAGGACACCAATAACGACATGATCGTCGACATGGGAGTGGATTCCGCCGATGCCACCCGCTTCGCCATCGGTTTCACCTCCCTGAGCTCCGGCCTGATCGAGCTGGAACTGTCGGCACTGGAGTCCGAGGGGCGCGGTGAACTGGTGGCCACGCCCAAGGTGCTCACCGCGGATCAGCAACCGGCGGTGATCGCCTCCGGTCAGCAGATCCCGTTCAACGTGGCTACCTCCTCCGGTGCCACCGCGGTGGAGTTCATCGAGGCGGAGCTGCGCTTGGAAGTGACGCCGCAGGTCACCCCGGAAGGCGATGTGATCATGCAACTCAAGGTCAACAACGATGCTCTTGGCTCGGATCTGGACAATCCCACCATCAGCACCAACCGGGTTGAGACCACGGTGTTGGTGAATGATGGGGAAACCGTGGTTTTGGGCGGCATTTTCCAGCAGGAACAGATAAACTCCCTGATCAAAACCCCCTTCCTGGGTGATATTCCCTGGTTGGGAGCCCTGTTCCGCAAGAAAGTGAAGCGTGACAGCAAGCAGGAATTGCTGATATTCATTACGCCACGCTTGGTGAAAGAGACAATGGCCCGTCGGTGAACGATAGAGAAAACACTCCCTCTCTTTTTTTGGTGGGCCCCATGGGGGCAGGTAAAAGCACCCTGGGGCGCCAGCTCGCACAGTTATTGAATCGCCCTTTCCATGACTCGGACCGGGTCATCGAGGAGAAGACCGGTGCCGATATCCCGTGGATTTTCGATATGGAGGGGGAGGAGGGCTTTCGCCGGCGCGAAAGTGAGGTCATCGATGAGCTGAGCGCGCTGCCCGGCATCGTGTTGGCCACCGGAGGTGGAGCGGTGGTGACCGAGGAAAACCGGCGCCACCTGCATGAACGCGGTTGCGTGATCTACCTGTGGACACCGGTGGATGTGCAACTGGCCCGTACCCGTAATGATCGCAACCGTCCGTTGTTGCGGACCAGTAACCCCAAGGCCCGCCTGACCACGCTGTTCGAGCAGCGAGATCCGCTCTATCGGGAAGTGGCGCATCATGTGGTTTCCACCGCTTCCAGCAACCTGAAAAAGGTCGCTGATCAGATCCTCGGTTGTCTGGCCGATTTCCCCGTCCGATAATGCTTCGACGCCGGACGGCTCCGGCGTTCCTTTCCTTGTCCGGAGACACTATGCAGACGCTTGACGTGGCGCTGGCCGAACGCAGTTACCCGATCCACATAGGCCCCGATCTGTTGTCCACTTCGTTGATTCGCGAGCGCATCCGTGGCAATCAGGTCATGGTGGTGACCAATGAAACCATCGCTCCGCTGTATCTTGGGCAGGTGACCGCCTCCCTTGGTGACCTCCAGTGCGACACCGTGATTCTGCCGGATGGTGAGCAACACAAGACGTTGGCGACCCTGGAGCGGATTTTTGACGCGCTGATGGAGAAGCGGCATTCGCGCACCACCACCCTGGTCGCCCTGGGCGGCGGCGTGGTCGGCGATATGGTCGGGTTCGCCGCGGCGTGTTACCAGCGCGGCGTGGATTTCATTCAGGTACCGACCACGTTGCTGGCCCAGGTGGACTCCTCGGTGGGCGGCAAGACCGCGGTGAACCATCCCCGTGGCAAGAATATGATCGGCGCCTTTCATCAGCCCCGCTCGGTGATTATCGACATCCGTGTGCTGGGCACCCTGCCGGAGCGGGAATTCGCCGCCGGCATGGCGGAAGTGATCAAGTACGGTTTGATTCGCGATCCGCGGTTCTTCGACTGGCTGGAGCAGCACCGCTCCGAACTGCAGCGGCGCGATGACGCCGCCCTCGCCGAGGCGATCCTGCGCAGTTGCCGCAACAAGGCGGAGGTGGTGGCCGCCGATGAAACCGAACAGGGTAACCGTGCCCTGCTCAATCTGGGGCATACTTTTGGCCATGCCATGGAAACCTTCACCGGTTATCGCCAGTGGCTGCATGGTGAGGCGGTGGCCGCTGGCATGGTGATGGCGGCACGCATGTCCCGGGAATTGGGCTGGCTCGACGACGACGAAGTGGCCCGCGTGGCCGACAGCCTGACGCCCTGGGGGCTGCCGGTAACGGCCCCAGAGGGGATGACGACGGCGGATTTCTCCGATTTGATGGCCCTGGACAAGAAAGTCCGTAATGGACGCCTGAGACTGGTATTGCTGAAACGAATCGGCGAGGCTCTGGTCACAGGGGAGTACCACCCCAATGCACTGACGCGAACGCTTGAGGCCTTTTGTGATAAGGGATGACGAGTACTTTTACGAAGGCGCGGAACGGGGCGATCTGCTCGACGCGCTGAACGGCTACGCTCACGAAGGCAGCACCGCGGTGCTGGAGGGCGAGCATGGCAGTGGGGTATCCACTCTGTTGGGTATGGTGTGCATGGCCCTGGTGGATGATTTCGAGGTCATCCGTCTGGACGGCGACGATGAGCTGAACGCCAACGCGCCGGTGGAAGCCATGCTGACGCACTTCGGAGTGGATCGCGAAGGGCTGGCGGACGCTCTCAAGCAGGCGCTGGCGGACACCCGGCTGGTGATCGTGGTGGACAACGCGGATCGTGCCGACGAAGCGGCCCTGGCCACCATGGCGGCGTTGAAGGAAAAACTGGGAGGCCGTTTGGCCTATTTGTTCGGCGGTTACCCGGGTGCCGCCGAGCGGGTCGTCAGCGCCGGCCTGGCGGTGGCGGATACGCTCGCTCTGCCGCCGCTGGATGAGTCCGAGGTGGTGGCGTTCGCCGATGAGGTGTACGGCGTTACTCTGGGTGAAGAGGAAGCGGAAAGTCTGCTGGCGGAAAGTGAAGGGCAGCCCGGGGCGCTGTTGGCGTTGCTGGATGAGCGTGCCGACGCGGCTCCGGCGCCGCTCGCCGACAGCCCCGCCCGCAGGCCTCTGCCCTGGCGTCATGTGCTGGCGGTAGGGGCGTTGGTGCTGGTGGTGCTGGTATTGTGGTTGGCCAGTGGCGGTGATGAGGAACCGCGGCCGTCGCGGCCCGTGGCCCTGGATTTGCCGAAGCCGCCGGCCACTCCCCCGGAGGAGCCGGCACAACAGACCGCGCCGACATCGGATGAACCGCCGTCGTTACCGGCGATTCGTGATCCGGAGCGTACCCGGGAAGCGTTGGCCTCCTACGCGGATAACGCCAGGACGTTCAAAAGCCGGGAAGAGCCGCCGAGCAAGCCGCGCCAGAGCGAGGAGGCGCCGCGGGCCGCGGACCCGGTCAGTGAGCCGGATGCCGGCACCGCGCCGGCGGCCACTCCGCAACCCGCTGCCCGGCCCAAGCCGCGCCCGGCGTCCAGTGACGATGGCTATCACCATGATGGCTGGCTGGTGTCCCGTCCGGACAGTGAGTGGTTCCTGCAAGTAACCGCCACCGGTCGCGAGGATGGCGCCCACGGTGTGCTTGACGTGTTGGACCGTAAGGGCGCCTACTACCCTGCCCGCAGGGGTGAGGAGACGGTATATGTGGTGCTGGCCGGCCCTTACGCCAGCCGCGACGCGGCGGTGCGGGCCCGTGACGGCCTGCCCGAGCAACTGCGTAAAGCGGGGCCTTTCCCGCGCAGCATGGCGTCGATACGAAAAGAACTGCAATGACATAATCCGCCGGGGCCCGCGGGCTCCGGCGCCTTCGGGGCCGGGACCGGCTCTGTGCGGTGGTGTTTGTCGGCTACCCCCTCAATGTGTAGAATGTTCATCCCTTTTTTGCCGTCGTCGTTTTTCCGGCGCCAGTTCCGCCTTCTGTAAGTCTCTGAATTTCAAGAGGAATAGGTTTTGATGCAGCAGAACTCAACGCTGGTGCAGGGGCTCTATGGGCCCGGAGAATTCCGGGACAACTGTGGCTTTGGCCTGATCGCCCACATGGAGGGGCAGGCCAGTCACGAGCTTTTGCAAACCGCTATTGAAGCACTCACCTGCATGACTCACCGGGGCGGGATCAACGCCGATGGAAAGACCGGTGATGGATGCGGGCTGTTGCTGAAAAAACCCGACTCCTTCTTCCGGGCGCAGGCCGGGAAACAGGGCATTGAACTGCCGGACATCTACGGCGTCGGGATGGTGTTCACCCATCCGGAAGCCGAGCAGGCGGCCGCCCAGAAGGCGGTGATCGACGCCGAGCTGGAAGCTCAGGGGCTGAAGGTTCTGGGTTGGCGCGAAGTGCCCACCGACGCTTCCTGCCTCGGTGAGCTGGCGTTGCGCTCCCTGCCGGGCTTTCACCAGGTGCTGGTGAGCGGTGAGGAGACATCCGAGGACGCCCTCAACCGCCGTCTGTTCTTCGCCCGCCGTCTCGCCGAGAAACGCATTGCGAAGGACGGTTACTTCTATGTCTGCTCGCTGTCGGCCACCACGGTGTCCTACAAGGGCCTGATGATGCCGGTGGATCTGCCGGCGTTCTTCCCGGATCTCGGTGACGAGTCCATGGAAACCGCCATCGTGGTATTTCACCAGCGGTTCTCCACCAATACCTCACCGCAGTGGCCGCTGGCCCAGCCGTTCCGTTATCTGGCCCACAACGGCGAGATCAACACCATCCAGGGCAACCGTAACTGGGCGTTGGCCCGTGAGAACAAATTCGAGAACGAACTGCTGCCCGATCTGGCCGAACTCAGCCCGCTGGTTAACCGTGAGGGCTCCGACTCCTCCAGCATGGACAACATGCTGGAAGTGCTGCTCTCCGGCGGCATGGACCTGTTCCGCGCCGCGCGCATGATGGTGCCGCCGGCCTGGCAGAACGTGGAAACCATGGACGCGGACCTGCGTGCTTTCTATGAATACAACTCCATGCATATGGAGCCCTGGGACGGCCCCGCCGGGCTGGTCATGACCGACGGGCGCCATGCCGTCTGCATGCTGGACCGCAACGGCCTGCGTCCGGCCCGCTGGGTGATCACCAAGAACGGTTTCATCACGCTGTCCTCCGAGATCGGTGTATACAGCTACCAGCCCGAGGACGTGGTGGCCAAAGGCCGCGTCGGACCCGGCCGGATCCTGGCCGTGGACGTCGAGAAGGGCGAACTGCTGCAGACCGAGGACATCGACAATCGTCTGAAAGTGCGCCACCCCTATCGCCAATGGCTCAGGGAGAACGCGCTTCGCATCGAGGCCGATTACCTTCCTGGCACCAAACACATCGATGACATAAAACCGGAAGAGCTGCTCAGCTACCAGAAATTCTTCCAGGTCAGTTTCGAGGAGCGTGACCAGGTGCTGCGTCCGCTGGCTGAGGCGGGCCAGGAGGCCACCGGCTCGATGGGCGACGACACGCCGATGGCCGTGCTGAGCCAGCGCCAGCGCCCGCTGTATGACTACTTCCGGCAACAGTTCGCGCAGGTGACCAACCCGCCCATCGATCCGCTGCGTGAAGCGATTGTGATGAGCCTGGAAACCTGTATTGGCGCCGAGCGCAATGTGTTCGAGGAAACCGCTGACCATGCGGACCGGGCCATCCTCTCCACGCCGGTGCTGTCCTACGCCAAGTATCACAACCTGCTGGACATCGACCGGCCGGGCTACCGCTCCGAGCGGTTGAGTCTGCACTATGACCCGGCCCTGGGACTGCGGGCGGCGGTCCATGCTCTGTGTGAAAAAGCCGAGCAAGCGGTGCGTGACGGTGTCGTCCTGTTGGTGCTGTCCGACAACGGCATCAGCCCGGATACACTGACAATTCATGCGCTGATGGCCTGTGGCGCGGTGCATCACCACCTGACCGGATGCGGCTTGCGCAGTGATGCCAACATCATTGTCGAGACCGCCACCGCCCGTGACGCCCACCACTTCGCCGTTCTCTTCGGTTTCGGTGCCACCGCGGTGTTCCCCTACCTGGCCGAGGATATCCTGGCCGATATGGTCAAGCGCGGCGAGTTGCTGGGCGACGTGGTGGAACTGCAGAAGAATTTCCGCAAAGGCATCAACAAGGGATTGATGAAGATCCTCTCCAAGATGGGGATCTCCACCATCACCTCCTACCGTGGCGCTCAACTGTTCGAAGCCGTGGGTATTGCCAGCGACGTGGTGGATTTGTGCTTCCGGGGGGTGCAGAGCCGCATCGAAGGGGCTACCTTCGAGGACTTTGAGAGCGACCAGAAAACCATCGCCGCCGACGCCTGGAAACAACGTAAGCCAATCGATGCCGGTGGTGTGCTCAAGTACATCCACGGCAAGGAATACCACGCCTACAATCCGGATGTGGTGCACGCTATCCACCGTGCCGTGCAGAACGGCGATTACCAGGCGTACAAGGAATTCGCCGAGCTGGTCAATGATCGCCCGGTGGCGACCCTGCGCGACCTGTTGAGAGTGCGCGGCGATGTGACGCCGGTGCCGCTGGAAGAGGTGGAGCCGATCGAAACGATTTTGCCGCGTTTCGACTCCGCCGGTATGTCGCTGGGCGCGCTCAGTCCGGAAGCTCACGAAGCCATCGCCACCGCCATGAACCGTCTGGGAGGGCGTTCAAACTCCGGTGAAGGCGGCGAGGACCCGGCCCGTTATGGCACCGAGCGTGTTTCCAAGATCAAGCAGATCGCTTCTGGCCGGTTCGGTGTGACCCCGCATTACCTGGTCAACGCCGAAGTGCTGCAAATCAAAGTGGCCCAGGGCGCCAAGCCTGGTGAGGGCGGCCAGTTGCCCGGTGGTAAGGTCAATGCGTTGATCGCCCGCCTGCGTCACTCCGTGCCCGGCGTGACCCTGATTTCACCGCCGCCGCACCACGACATTTACTCCATCGAGGATCTGGCTCAGCTGATCTTCGACCTCAAGCAGGTCAATCCGCAGGCCCAGGTGTCGGTGAAACTGGTGTCCGAGCCCGGTGTTGGCACGGTGGCTTCCGGCGTGGCCAAGGCCTACGCCGATCTGATCACCATCTCCGGTTACGACGGCGGTACCGCCGCCAGCCCGCTGACGTCCATCCGTTACGCCGGTTCCCCGTGGGAACTGGGGCTGGCGGAAGCGCACCAGGCACTGCGTGCCAACGATCTGCGCCAGAAGATCCGCCTGCAGACCGATGGTGGTCTGAAGACCGGGCTGGACGTGATCAAGGCGGCCATCCTCGGCGCTGAGTCGTTCGGCTTTGGTACCATGCCAATGGTCGTGCTCGGCTGTAAGTACCTGCGTATCTGTCACCTGAACAACTGCGCCACTGGTGTGGCCACCCAGCGGGACGACCTGCGCAAGGAGCATTTCATCGGCGCGCCGGAAATGCTGATGAACTACTTCACCTTCGTTGCCCGTGAAGTGCGCGAACTGCTGGCGGCGCTCGGCATCAAGAGCTTGCCGGAACTGATCGGCCGTACCGATCTGCTGGAGCGCATCGAAGGTCTGACCGAGAAACAGAAGCGTCTGGATCTGCTGCCGATCCTGCGCAATGACCATGTGCCGGCGGACAAGCCGACCCATTGTCAGGTGCAGCGCAACGAGCCGTTCGACAAGGGCGTGCTCAACGCCAAAATGATGGAAGAAATGCGCACCGCCGTGGAAGGCAAAAGCGGTGGCTCGTTCCACTACACCATCACCAACTGCGACCGTTCCGTGGGCGCCACGGTGTCCGGGGAAATTGCCAGACACCACGGTAACCTGGGCATGGAAAGCGCGCCGATCCGGGTTCGCTTCACCGGCACCGCCGGGCAGAGCTTTGGTGTGTTCAACGCCGGCGGCTTGCACCTGTATCTGGAAGGTGATGCCAACGACTATGTCGGTAAAGGCATGGCCGGCGGCAAAGTGGTGATACGCCCGCCCAAGGGCAGCCCGTTCAAGACCCAGGATACCGCCATCATCGGTAACACCTGTCTGTACGGCGCCACTGGTGGCAAGTTGTTCGCCGCCGGCACCGCCGGTGAGCGTTTCGCGGTGCGTAACTCCGGCGCCCATGCGGTGGTGGAAGGGGCTGGTGATCACTGCTGTGAATATATGACCGGCGGTTGCGTCACCGTGCTGGGCCATACAGGCCACAACTTCGGTGCCGGCATGACCGGGGGCTTCGCCTTCGTGCTGGATCAGGATAATGACTTCTTCGACCGCATCAACCCGGAATTGATTGAACTGCATCGGATCAGTTCCGAGTCCACTGAATCCCATCGCGCTCATCTGCGTCATGTGATCGAGGAATACGTGGACGAAACCGGCAGCGAGTGGGGCCGGGAGATCCTGGACAATTTCGATGCCATGAGCCGCAAGTTCTGGCTGGTCAAACCCAAGGCGGCGAGCCTGGAAGACCTGCTCAAGAGCACGCGTGCGAACCCGGCATAACGAGAGAGCGACATGGCTGAACGTTTAAGCAATAACTTCCAGTTTCTCGATGTCCCGCGGCACGATCCGAAGAAGAAAGACATCGAACTGCGCAAGCACAAGTACGAGGAAATCTACTACCCGTTTGAAACCCGGGAAGTGGAGCATCAGGCCCATCGGTGCCTGCACTGCGGTAACCCGTACTGCGAATGGAAATGCCCGGTACACAACTATATTCCCAACTGGCTGAAACTGATCAGCGAAGGGAATCTGATGGAGGCGGTGGAGCTGTGTCACCAGACCAACTCCCTGCCGGAAGTCTGTGGCCGCGTGTGCCCGCAGGACCGTCTCTGTGAAGGTGCCTGTACCCTGAACGACGGTTTCGGCGCGGTCACCATCGGCGCCACCGAGAAGTACATCACCGATACCGCACTGGCCATGGGCTGGCGCCCGGACATGTCCAAGGTGGTGTGGACCGACAAGAAAGTCGCCGTGATCGGTGCCGGCCCGGCGGGTATCGGCTGTGCCGACGTGTTGGTCCGCAATGGCGTCAAGCCGGTGGTGTTCGACCGTTATCCGGAAATCGGCGGTCTGCTCACCTTCGGTATTCCCGAGTTCAAACTCGAGAAGCCGGTGATGGCTAAACGCCGTGAAGTGTTTGAAGGCATGGGTATCGAGTTCCGTCTCAACACCGAGATCGGCACCGACGTCACCATCGATGAACTGCTGGATGAGTTCGACGCCGTATTCATGGGCATGGGGACCTATACCTACATGAAGGGCGGGTTCCCCGGTGAGGACCTGGATGGCGTGCATGAGGCGCTGCCGTTCCTGATCTCCAATGCCAACCGTAACCTTGGCTTTGAAAAAGACGCCGCCGATTTTATCGACATGGGCGGCAAGCGCGTGGTGGTGCTCGGTGGTGGTGACACCGCCATGGACTGTAACCGCACCTCCATTCGCCAGGGCGCCGACAGCGTGGTGTGTGCCTACCGCCGGGACGAAGAGAACATGCCGGGCTCCCGCAAGGAAGTGGCCAACGCCAAGGAAGAAGGCGTTCGCTTCCTGTTCAACCGTCAGCCCATCGAAGTGGTCGGCGAGAACGGCAAGGTGGTTGGCGTGAAAGTGGTGGAGACCAAGCTGGGTGAGCCGGACAACAATGGCCGCCGCCGCCCGGAGCCGATCCCGGGCAGCGAGGAAGTGCTGCCAGCCGATGCGGTGATCATTGCTTTCGGCTTCCGCCCCAGCCCGGCGGACTGGTTCGAGCCCCAACGTATCAATCTGGATGACTCCGGCCGCGTGCTGGCGGCGGAACAGCAAGCGTTCCCGTTCCAGACCAGCAATGAGAAAATCTTCGCCGGCGGCGACATGGTGCGCGGTTCCGACCTGGTGGTGACCGCCATTTGGGAAGGCCGGGAAGCGGCCAAGGGTATTCTCGACTATTTGGATGTATAAAGGCGCTTTCACGCAACACGCCCGCACGCAACACGCTAAGGGGCCTGCTTTCGCAGGCCCTTTTTCTATATGATGCGATAGTCTTTTTATGCTTTGCGTGTTCGCGTGCCAGCGTGTTGCGTGAAAACGCTTTTCAAGGAATCCCCATGACCCACGCCCCGCTCCAAAACGACCGCTTCCTCCGCGCGCTGGCCCGCGAACCCGTGGACCGCACCCCGATCTGGATGATGCGCCAGGCCGGGCGCTATCTGCCGGAATACCGTGCCAGCCGGGAGACGGCCGGGTCGTTCATGGATTTGTGCCGTAACGCCGAACTGGCCTGCGAAGTAACGCTGCAACCGCTGGAGCGCTACCCGCTGGACGCGGCGATTCTGTTTTCCGACATTCTCACCGTGCCGGACGCGATGGGGTTGGGCCTCTATTTTGAAACCGGAGAGGGGCCGAAATTCCACAAGACGGTGCGCACCGAGCAGGACGTGGCGGCGCTGCCGGTGCCGAACGCGGAGAGTGACCTGGATTACGTCATGCGCGCGGTTTCCACTATTCGTGGCGCGCTCAATGGGCGGGTGCCGCTGATCGGCTTCTCCGGCAGCCCCTGGACGCTCGCCACCTACATGGTGGAAGGCGGCTCCAGCAAGGACTTTCGCCACCTCAAGGCGATGATCTACAGCCAGCCGGAGGTGGCCCACGCGCTGCTGGAGAAACTGGCCCTGGCGGTGACCGATTACCTTAACGCCCAGATTCGTCACGGTGCCCAGGCGGTGCAGATTTTCGATACCTGGGGCGGGACCCTGTCCGCCGAGGCCTACCGGGAGTTTTCCCTGGCCTACATGCAGCGCATCGTCAACGGCCTGATCCGCGATCACGAAGGCCGCAAGGTGCCGGTGATCCTGTTCACCAAGAACGGCGGCTTGTGGCTGGAAGCCATGGCGGATACCGGTTGCGATGCCTTGGGGCTGGACTGGACCGTGAACATCGGTGACGCCCGCCGCCGGGTCGGCGAGCGGGTGGCTCTGCAAGGCAACATGGATCCGGCGGTGCTGTACGCCGATCCCGCCGCCATCCGCACTGAAGTGAAGCGTATCCTGGACGATTTCGGCGATCATCCGGGCCATATCTTCAACCTGGGGCACGGCATCACCCCCCATGTGGACCCGGAACACGCCCGGGCCTTCATTGAGGCGGTGGTGGAGTTGGGCGCCAAGAAAGACGGCCCGTGAAGGGCCGTTAAAACTAGGAAAAAACAGCAAAAACAAGGAACGCATGTCGACCGTTTGGATGCGGTAACGGCGCCATGCAATTGCCACCTTACTCCTGTTTGTGCATAAGAAAAACCCCTGGCTACGAAGCCTCCGTGGGAGGTCCCCATGGTACTTGGCAAGCTCACTGATATGCCGCCACGCCATTCGCCAGCAGGCTGGCTCCCACAGATCATGCTACGAAGCCGCTGTGGGAAGCGGCCTTGGCCGCGAATGCCCCGCTGGCCGTTGGCCATTCGCTTGCCAGCAAGCTTCCCACAGCGGCTTCGTGGCGATCTGTGAATTCATGCTGAATGAGCCTGGCTTTCCTTTTGCTTACTGACCAATCCGTCGCAACTGATAAAGATTCCGGGTGGTGGCCACCACCTCGCCGTGGCTGTCCTTGAGTTCGGTGTCCCAGGCGAAGTCGCATTTGCCATTGGCCTCGGCTTCGGCCTGAATTCGCTGAACATCCTCCTCGCTGATGCGGACTTCCACTTCGATATCGGTGGTGGCCGGGCGTCGGAAGCGGATCTGCATGTCCTTGACGATGGGGTAGAAGCGGGAGGTATCGAAGCTGGTCATGTAGATCACGCCGCCGGGCAGTTCCGCCAGGGTATAGAGCGCCCCGGCGTACATAGTGCCCACGTGGTTGTGGTTTGGGGCCAGCGGCATTTTCATCCGGCAATAGCCCCGGTCCACTTCCAGGGTTTCCACCCCGCACCTTTCCACGAAGGGGAAGGCACGGCCGGCGTGGGTTTGGATCTGTTCCCGTTGTTCTTCGCTCAGGGTCATTAACCGGCTCTCAGATAAAGTTGATCGGTCTTCGCCGCGCAGATGAAGTCATTTCGGTGCAGACCGTTGATCTTGTGGGTCCACCAGGTCACCGTCACCTTGCCGTACTCGGTGAGCAGGGCAGGATGATGACCTTCTTCCTCGGCCATGGCGCCCACCTGGTTGGTGAACGCCAGAGCGTCATTGAAGTCGTGGAAGGAGTATTGGCGTTGCAAGCGTTCCTCGCCGTCTTCCTCGATGCGCTTCCAGTCCGGAATTTCCTCGGCCAGGGTCTCGGCCTCCTGGTCGCTGATCAGGGGCGCATCGGCACGGCAGGCCTCGCAACGCTGTTGATGCAGAGACATGATGAGGCTCCTTGTAGGGGTTGCGGGTCATTTCCAGATTAGTGCATTGGCACGGTGCTCGCATCCGTCTTTCCGGTGATCAGCCGCGGCCCAGCAGATCCCGGGCAATGGCGATCACCTGCATTTCGTCGGTGCCGGCATAAATCTGCAGGATCTTGGCATCGCGCATCAACTGCTCCACCCGGGACTCGCGCATGTAGCCATAGCCGCCATGGATCTGCACCGCTTCGGTGGCCACTTCCATGGCGGCCTGGGCGGCATAGAGTTTCATCGCCGAGGCCTCGGCCAGGGTCATCTGTTTGCCGGCGCCGGTCAGGTCGATGTAGCGGAACACCATGTTCTGCAGATTGCCGCGGGCGACTTCCATCTTCGCCAGCTTCAGCTGGATCAATTGATTCTCGCCGATGGCACGACCGAACTGGACTCGCTCGCGGGCGTAACCGACCGACAGTTCCAGAGCCCGCTCCACCATGCCCAGCGCCATGGCGGCGACGCCGGCCCGTTCCTGCATGAAGGTGGACTTTGCGCCGGAACGGCCATAGCTGGTTTCGCTACCGCCAAGCAGGCGGTCCACGCCGACTTTGACGTCATCGAAAAACAGTTCTCCGGTGGGCGAGGAACCGATGCCCATCTTCTTGAACGGTTTGGACTGGGTCAGACCTTCCATACCGCTGTCGAGGATGAAGGAGACGATTTTGCGGTCCCGGGGCTCAATCCCTTCTTCGTCCAGTTTGCAGATCAGGATGATGGTGTCGGCGTAGGGGCCGTTGGTAATCCAGGTTTTGGAGCCGTTGATGATGTAACCGCCATCGCCGTCACGGCGGGCCACGGTCTTCATCTGGCCGAAGGCGTCGGAACCGGAATTGGGTTCGGAAATGGCCCAGGCGCCGATCTTCTCCATGGTCAGCAGGGGAAGGGCCCAGCGTTCTTTTTGTTCCAGGGTGCCTTTGCTCATGATGGCGCCACCGGCCAGGCCCATGGACACGCCCATGGCGGTGACCAGCCCCTGAGCGTGGCGACACAGCTCAATGGTGGGAATCAGACGTAGCGCCGCCTGTTCGGCCGCGGCGGAGGCGCTTTTCTTGCCCTCCTCCTGTTTCGGTGTGCCGGCCTTTTCCCTGGCGATCTGGCGTTCGAAGCTCTGCCGCGCCATTTCGTCCATGCCGAAGGTTTTGATCATCTTGCGCAGGATGTCGTAAGGCGGGACGCCGTTGTATTCGATGTCGTCCAGATTGGGCACCACTTCCTTGGCGATAAAGTCGCGCACCATTTTCTGGATCATTTGTTGTTGTTCGTTCCACTCGATCATGACACTGGGGATCCTGAGGCTCTTGGGTTCCACTGACATTAGCAGTGTCCCGATGGCGGGTCATTGATCTGGAGTGGTGGCGGAATTGGCGGAAATGGTCAGGGGGTGAGCGCTGGATGCCAGATGCTTAAGGCATGGGGCGTGACGCCAGACGCCAGACGCTAAAGTCAAAACCCGGGACTGCCAAGCCGCTATATTCGCCAGCAAGCTGGTCTCCCACGGATCATGCCACGAAGCCGCTGTGGGAAGCTTGCTTGCAAGCGAATCGCCAATGGCCCAGGGCATTCGCGGTCAAGCGGAGCGCCGCCCGGACCTCTTCCCACAGCGGCGCTGTAGCCCCCTCTGAATGGAGGTCTTCGAGGTAACCGAACAATACGGGAGCCCCCGCCGGAGGGACCCTTCCCGCTAAACCGCGAGGAACCATAAAAAAAGGCGTTTTAGAGCTTGCCAGGGCGTTGGGTCTGGTTTTGCAT